>DATLGM010000287.1:0-5543 GCA_035540515.1 Egibacteraceae bacterium
GCCGGTGGGGCCGAGCAGCAAGATGTTGGACTTGGCGAGCTCGACCTCGTCCTCGCGGGCACCCGTGACGCGGATCCGCTTGTAGTGGTTGTAGACGGCGACCGCGAGCGTCTTCTTGGCGGCGTCCTGACCGACGACGTAGTCGTTGAGGAACGCGTAGATCTCTCGGGGCTTGGGCAGATCGCCCTGGACGGCCTCACCGGGCTCGGAGAACTCCTCTTCGATGATCTCGTTGCACAGCTCGATGCACTCGTCGCAGATGTAGACGCCCGGCCCGGCGATGAGCTTTTTGACCTGCTTCTGTGATTTCCCGCAGAACGAGCACTTCAGCAGGTCGCCGCTTTCGCCGAACTTCGCCATCCGCCGCTCGTCCCCTTCGTCGTGGTCAGGCCGGTCGCCAGCTCGACGCCGTGTCCAGGCCTTCGAAGGTCATCGTAGCGGGCAGGGTACCGCCGCTCATCGGATCGTCGACGGCACCTGTGTTCACTCGGGCGTCCGCTAACTCGCCTTGAGCGATTGCGACTGCGCCTTGCGTGACGCGATGACCTCGTCGATCAGCCCGTAGGCCCGGGCGTCCTCCGCGGTCATGATGAAGTCGCGGTCGGTGTCGGTGTTGACCTTCTCGATCGACTGGCCGGTCTTGTCGGCCAGGATCCGGTCGAGCAGGTCGCGGATGCGCTGGATCTCCCGCGCCTGGATCTCGATGTCGGTGGACTGGCCCTCGGCACCGCCGTGGGGCTGGTGGATCAGGATCCGGCTGTGAGGCAGCGCGAAGCGCTTGCCCTTGGTGCCCGCGGCCAGCAGGATCGCCGCAGCCGAGGCGGCCTGGCCCATGCAGATCGTGGACACGTCCGGCTTGATGAACTCCATCGTGTCGTAGATCGCCAAGGCGCTGGTGACCGAGCCGCCAGGGCTGTTGATGTAGATGTTGATGTCCTTCTCGGGGTCCTCGCCCTCGAGGTGGAGCAGCTGGGCCATGATCAGGTTCGAGATCTCGTCGTTGATCGGCGTCCCAAGGAAGATGATCCGCTCCTTGAGCAGCCGCGAGTAGATGTCGAAGGACCGCTCCCCCCGGTTGGTCTGCTCGATGACCATCGGGACCAGGTAGTTGTCGACCTGCATCACTGCTCCTGTTCTGTCGCGGCGGCCACGATAGCGTCGCCGTCATCGCCGCCGTCGGCGGGATCATCGATATCGTCGGGCTCGTCGGGCGGTGCGGACAACACCTGCACCGAGGCCACCAGATGGTCGATGGTCTTGCGCCGGAACGCGTCGCTGATCAACGCCTGGATCCGGTCCGGGTGAGTCATGAACTCGGCGAGCTCCTCCGGCGGGCGTCCCAGCCGCATCGCCTGGCGGGCGATCTCGCCGCCGAGGTCCTCCTGGGTCACGTCGACCTGGGCCGCGCGGCCCACGGCGTCGATCACAAGCTGCGCCTTGACGGTCTTGCGGGCGTCCTCCTCGAGCTCGGACACGACGGTCTCGGGACTCGCGCCGACGGCGGACAGGTAGGCCTCCAGCGACATGCCGTACTGCTCGGCCTGCTGGGCGATCCGGTTGAGGCGGAAGCGCAGCTCCTGCTGGATCATCGACTGCGGCAGGGGAATGTCCACCAGGTCGCAGACCGCCTCGACCACCGCCCCGCGCAGCTCCGAGCGGGCGTGGTTGCGCTTGTGCTTGGCCAGCTGCTCGGTCAGCTCGTCGCGCAGCTCATCGATGGTGTCGTGCTCGCTGGCGGTGATGGCGAAGTCGTCGTCGAGCTCGGGCAGCTGCTTGCTCTTGACCTCCTTGACCACCGCTCGCAGGTCAACCTCCGCGCCCGCGAGGTCGCCGTAGTCGGGACCGAGGGTGTCGGTGAACGTCAGGACGTCGCCGGCGCTGCCGCCCACGAGGTTGCGGTCCAGGGCCGACTCGCTGTCATCGCCGGCGTCGTCGGGGATCTGGTACAGCAGGTCCTCGACGCTGACCTCGTCGACCCGCTGTCCGTCGCGCTCCCCCACGACGGTGACGACGACGTAGTCACCGGGGCCGGCAGGGCGGTCGACCGTCTCCAGCTCGGCAAAGCGCTCGCGCAGCGCGTCGAGCTGCTCGGCGACCTCCTCGTCGGTCACCTCCCACTCGGGGTGGGGGACCTGCAGGCCCTCGTACTCGGGCACCTCGAACTCGGGGCGCACCTCCACCGTGGCGGTGAACGCCGCCTCCTTGCCGCCCTCGAAGGTGTCGAGGTCGAAATCCGGGGGGCCGACGACCTCCAGCTCCTCGGCCTGCGCGGCCTCGGCGTACAGCAGTGGCAGTGACTCGCGGACGGCCTCCTGGACCAGCGTGTCCTTGCCCAACCGGCTCTCGAGCACCTTGCGCGGCACACGCCCTGGGCGGAAGCCGGGGACCTTGACCTCGCCCGCGAGCCGCCGGGCGGCCTCGTCGATGGCGCGGTCGACGCGCTCAGCCTCGACGGTGACGGAGAGCTTGACGGTCGTGTCGTCGACGCGCTCGACGGTGGTCTTCACTGCGGAACAGCCTCCTGCGCCTGCCTGCAGGCGCGAAATCGTGTGGGGACCCCGGCATCGTAGTGCGGCGCGGTCGGGCCGCCGGAGCGGGGCCTGACAGATGGCGCCGGTGGGTGACGGCCAGCAACCGCTCCACCACGACCCGTGGAGTGAGCCGGGGGTGACCGTGGCGCACCTCGTGGCGGCCGGCGATGGCCCGCCAGCCCGCAGCCGCCGCCGCGATCGCGGCGATGCCCCCGACGGCCAGGGCGGCACGGGCGCCATGCGTCTGGCCGACCCATCCGATGATCGGACCGCCGATCGGGGTGCTGCCCAGGAACGCCACCCCCCACAGGGCCATCACACGGCCGCGCATCTCCGGGGCGGCGCCGAGCTGCAGGGCGGCGTTGGCGGTGGCGATGAACCGGATGCTCGCGGCGCCCACGGCGAACAGCGCAACGACGGCCAGCGGCAGTGTCGGGGCGGCCGCCACCGCCAGGATCAGCACGCCGAAGACCGCCGAGTACCGCAGCAGCGCCGTGACCGACGCATCCGAGCGCCGCGCCGACGCCAACCCGCCGATGACCGCCCCGGCACCCATGACGGCGCTGATGATCCCGTAGGCCAGGGGCCCGCCGCCGAAGGTGAACTTCGCCAGCAGCGGCAGCGTGACGTGGAACTCGTAGGTCAGCGTGCCCACCGCCGCCATGACGAGCAGCGGGACCCGCAGCGCCGGCGTCCGCCACACGTACGCCAGGCCCTCGCGCAGCTGCTTGGGCCCGCGGACGGCACGCTTTCCCAGGTGCAGCTCCTCGGGGCGCATCGCGGCCAGCGCGCCCAGAACGGCGACGTACGACACGCCGTTGACGAAGAAGCAGGCGGCGACGCCCACGGCGGCGATGACCAGGCCGCCGACCGCCGGACCGATCGCACGGGCGGCGTTGATGACCACGCTGTTGAGCGTGACGGCGTTGGGCAGGTCCTCGGGGCCGACCATCTCCAGCAGGAACGACTGGCGGGCGGGATTGTCGATGGCGACGACGCAGCCGAAGGCGAAGGCCAGGGCCAGGACCATCCACAGCTGCACGACACCCAACGCGGTGATGGCGCCCAGCAGCAGCGCCAACGTTGCCGCGGTCGACTGGGTGAACAGCAGCACCCGCCGCTTGTCGACGCGGTCGACGACGACGCCGGCCCAGGGACCGAACAACAGCAGCGGCAGGAACTGCAGCCCGGTGGTCAGCCCCAATACGGTGCCCGAACCGGTCATCTGCAGCACGAGCCACGCCTGGGCGATGCCCTGCATCCACGTACCGCTGATCGACACGATCTGGCCCAGGAAGAACAGCCGGTAGTTGCGTGCCCGCAACGACCGAAAGGTGTCCCGCGTGACGCGCTCCAGGCGCGTCATGTGGCGTCCTCCACCAGCTGCTCGAGCACCGGCAGCGCGGCCGCCAGCGCCTGCAGCTGCTCGTCGGACAGGCCGGCCAAGCGGTCGTGGAGCAGTCGCGCCGCGCGGTTGCGGGCGGCGGTCAGCAGCTGGTGACCGGCCGGCGTCACGTGCATGACGGCGCAACGGCGGTCATTGGGATCGGCAGTGCGCTCCAGCAGTCCCCGGTCTTCGAGGGCGGCGACGACCCGGGTCAGCGTCGAGGGGCCGACCTGCTCGGCGGCGGCGAGGTCACCCAGGGTCATGGGACCCGAGCGGTCCAGGGTGGCCATCGCCGACAGCTGCGACGGGGTCAGGTCGAGGTGCGCCTCCTGGCGCAGCCGGCGGGCCAGGCGCATGACGGCCAAGCGCAGGCGCGCGGCATCAACGGCGCGACGGGTGGTGGGCAACGGTGATCCTCGAACTGCGGCGGACTGCGGCGATCTCGCCGCCCGGCAAATAGTACGCGTTGCGAACTAATTTGCCGCGGCGGGCCTGGCGGCCCACGCTGCCTGAGCCAGCCGGTCGTCCACGTCCATCAGGAACCGTCGTGCCGTGCGTCGTGCGAGCCGGCCGAGCAGCAGCCGGTCGGCCAGGGCGCCAGCTGTCCCGCCCGGCGGCGTGTAGACGCCGGTCAGCGTGAGCTCGGCGACACCGTCACCCCGGTCGTGCAGCACCATGTCGCCGTCGAGCTCGGGAACCCAGCGGCTGGGTGGGACGTCGGCGTCGCCGTGCAGTGGCCGCCACCGGACACGACGCGTCGTCGCCCGGCCCGTCGGCAAGGCATCGCCGACGGCACAGTCGACCAGCACGCCGACCTGCCCCGCCCACAGGTAGACCTGCCAGTCACCGGCGGAAACCGTCCGAAGTGGGGGCGGCAGCCACGTCGCAGGATTGTCGCGGAAGCGCGCAAGGGCGTCGGCCGGGGCCGCCATCAGTGCGACGGTGGCACTCAGTGTGTGCTCCATGTGGCCTCCTCGACCCCTATGCAACCGGGCTGCCGAAGTGGGCAGGAGGGCACGGGGTCCCGGACAAGGGGGGCCGAACGGCCCTGCTCGGTCTATCCCGTCGCGTCGACCCTGGGACGACAACGACCAGGGAGGACACCATGTTGGTGCGCGATCGCATGACCCGGACCGTCGTGACGGTGTCGCCGCACACCTCGGTGCTCAACGCTCGCCGTCTGATGGCGACCCACGGCATTCGCCACCTGCCGGTGGTCGTGGGAGATGAGGTCGTGGGAATGGTCAGCGACCGCGACATCCGACCCGCCGACCCGCAGCTCGGGCGTGCGCTCAGCGGGTTGCAGTCCGACCTGCTGACTGGCCGCTACCGACGCGTGGAAACGCTGATGAGCGCCCCCGCCCACGTGGTGTTCCCTAAACAGGACGTGAGCGAGGCAGCTGAGCTCATGCTGACCCGCAGGATCAGCGCCCTGCCGGTCGTGGACCACGGGCGGCTGGTAGGGATCATCGGATTGTCCGACTGCCTGCGCTGCATGCTCGACGAGCACCGCGCCGCGGCGGTCGACCACATCGACGTCGACGCAGTCGTGCCGCTGACCCGCGACCTGCGCAACCGGGCGGCGACCCCCGCGGCGTTGGTCATCGACCCCGACCCGGCCCCCC
>DATLGM010000288.1:0-5767 GCA_035540515.1 Egibacteraceae bacterium
CCGTGGGACGACGTCATGGCGACGGCCTCGCAGCTGCGGTCGGCCCTGGCGCCGGGCGCGTAGGGCGGCCGGTGCCCGGGCGTTGGGGGTGGTTGCTGCTCGCGCTGGCGGCGCTGTCGCTGGCCGCCTGCACCGGTGGCACCGTCGGGCCCGGGGATGCCACGCCCGCGCCGACGGCCACCAGCGAGGCGACTGACACAGCCGAGGCGACGCCCGCACCCACCGGCGCGCCGGCGGAGGGGGCCTATCCGTTCGGACCGCCGTGCGACGCGATCGACATGGCTGCGGTCGAGCAGATCATCGGCGGCCCCCCCGACGTCGCGCTGGAGATGGAGCCGGGTGAGGAGTACCCGCCGGAGGCCGACATGCTGCCCGGCCTGACCTCCAGCGGCTACCTGTGCGACTACCGCGGTGCCGGCGAGGGGGAGCCGCTGCGGCGCCCCCAGGCCTTCGTCGCGGTCGAAGACGGTGGTGAGCGCCAGTACGACGCGCGAGTTAGCGCGCGCCTGGAGGTCCAGGACTGCCGGGTGGACCTGCAGTCACCGCTTGGCCCCCAGTCGTCGATGATGCGCTGCACGTTCGCCGGCGAGCCGACCCTGGTGCTGGTGGACTACCTGGCGTGGGACGCCGGCGTGGTGTTCCAGTGCGGCGCGGCGCTGCTCGCCGACGACACCGATGCGGTTGAACACTCCGCCGAGGAGTTCTGCACCGACGTGGCGGGCCGACTCGCCGACGGTTGACGCCTCAGTGGGCGGCGCCCGGGCGGAACGCGCCCAGGCCGCGCCAGACCAGCCGAGACAGCAGCCGCACGGCATCGGCCTTCTCGACGTCGCGGTGCTCGACCCACCACCGCGCACCCTCGGTCGCCAGGCCCCGCACCCCCGAAGCCAGGAACTGCGCGGCATCAGGGGACAGGCCGGCGTCGTCGGCGATGAGCTGCCCGATGTCGTCGGCCACCCGCGACAGCGCCCCCTCGACGGCCTCGCGTACGTCGGTGTCGTTGAGCTCGGCCGTGCCGAACAGCAACGCGAAGCGCTGGTCCTCGACGAAGTCGAAGTAGGCGCCGATGGCGCCTTCCACTCGCGCCTTGTTGTCCGAAGTCCCCTCGAGTGCCTTGCGAACCTGTGCCTCCAGCTCGGTGATGGCATCGGTCACCAGCGCCAGGTACAGCACCCGCTTGGACGGAAAGTGCTGGTACAGCACCGGCTTGGACACACCGGCCGCCTCGGCGAGCTGCTCCATCGACAGGCCGTGGAACCCTTGCTCAGCGAACAGCCGGCCCGCGACGGACAGCAGCTGGGAGCGTCGCTCGGGGGCAGAGAGTCGGACGCGGGGTTCGGCCATGGGCCTAAGTTACCCGACAGTAGGTAGCAATCACTCGTCGGGTAACGCGGCCATCAGCGCCCCGACCAGCTCCTCTTGCAGCCAGCCGAGGTAGTACATGACGACGCTCGCCGGGTTGTCCTCGTCAGGCCCGTCCTCCCAGGCGGACTCGTCGGTGATGTCCAGCAGCGCCCCGAGGACCAGACGACCGTCGTTGACTGCCGACAGCCACGCAGCAGCCTGCTCGGCGTCAAGCTCGACGCGCCAGCGACCACGGGTGACCCCGCCCTGATCCAGGGTGGCCGCGAAGGTGTCGAGCGCCGCCGTGCGCTGGCGGACAACGTCGTCGTGCACCAGCTCCTGGTACTCGGCGTTCAGCCCGTCGTCGTCGTAACCGCGGGAGTACAGCCGCGGGGCGACGCTCGGCGCGGTCTCCTCGCCGGCGACCAGCGGCCGCAGCTGGTCGGGCAGCGTTCGCAGCAGGTCGCGCTCGCGGACCGACAGGTTGACGGTGACCCCGCCGTTGCGTGTGGGTGCGACGCCGCGCACGGGTTCAGTCACGCGCCAGCGTCGCCTGCAAGCCGTGGGCGTGCAGGCGGGCGACGTCGGACTCCGCCTTCTCGCGCGGCCCGCTGGCGACGACCGCTCGGCCCTCGTGGTGGACCTGCAGCATCAGCTTGGTGGCCGTCGCCTCGTCGTGGCCGAACAGCTTGCGGAGCACGAACACGACGTAGGACATCAGCGTCACCGGGTCGTTCCAGACGATCACGTTCCAGACCTGGTCGAGCTCGGAGACGTCGTCGGTCGACTCGGTGCGCTCTGGGACGATGAGGGGTGCCGACGCCATGGTGAGACCATACCCAGGGTCACCCCCGAGGTCATCGGAGCTCGTCGAGCAGGCACGCCTGCGCTTCGGCGTCGGGGACGAGGTGCTTGTAGGACGGGTGGCGCAGCTTTGCGCCCTCGGTCACCTCGCCGTACTCCAGGTGGCACACCAGGTCGGGACGCACCCAGCGGCCCGCTCGGTTGGGCACGGTGGTGAACGGCGAGGCGTCGATCGCCCGCTCGTCCAGCAGCAGGCCCAGGCGGGTGAGCTCGGCGTCGTCGAACCCCGTGCCGACCCGGCCGATGTAGTGCAGCCGTCCCTCGTCATACAACCCGACCAGCAGGGCGCCGATCCGGTTTGCCCGGCCGCCCTCACCCACCAGCCAACCGCCGATCACCGCGTCCACCGTCTTACGCACCTTCAACTTGCGCCACTCTCGCGAGCGCTTGCCCGGCTTGTAGGTGGACTCGGCGCGCTTGGCGATCAGCCCCTCGAGTCCCTGCGCCTCGGCGGCGGCGAACATCGCCTTGCCCTGCTGGCGGAGCGCCGCGCTGCGCACGAACCGATCGCTGGGCACGAGCAGCTCGCCCAGCAGCTCCTGGCGGGCGGTCAGGGGCTCGTCGATCACCGGCGTCCCGTCGACGGCGAGCACGTCGAAGACCACGAAGGTGACCGGGGTGTGCTTGGCTGCGCGCGCGACGGCGTTGGGATCGCGTGCGTGCATCCGCTGCTGCAACCGCTGGAACGACGGTCGGCCCTGCGCATCCATTGCCACGATCTCCCCGTCGAGCACCGCGTTGCGGGCCAGCACCCGTTCCCACAGTGAGGCGAGCTCGGGATAGCCGCCGGAGATGTCGTTGCCGTTGCGGCTGACCAGCCGGGTTGCGCCGTCTCCGCCGGTGCCCGGGCGTACGACCGTGGCGATCGCTCGCACCCCGTCCCACTTGATCTCGAACAGCCAGTCCGGATCGTCGAATGCCTCGCCGCCGTCGGTCGCGAGCATCGGCGCGAGCTCCGGCGGTGGCGGCGGCACGTCGCTGACCTCGGCGAGGGCGTCCTCGTCGGCGCGGACGACCATCCACTGTGAATCGTCGCCACGGCCGGTGCGGAACAGGTGGTACTCGCCGTGATGGCGGTTGCCGTGCAGCCGGAACGTGACCTTGCGGTCGGTCCACTCGAGCAGGTCGTAGGTCCCGGAGTCCCAGATGCGGACCGGGCCACCGCCGTACTCGCCGGCAGGGATCTCCCCTTCAAAGCTCATGTACTCGACCGGGTGGTCTTCGGTCTGCACCGCCAGGTGGCGGACGCCCTTGACGTCCGGTAACCCCTTGGGCAACGCCCAGGACGGGGCGGTCCCGTGGCGCTCCAGGCGCAGATCGTGGTGCAGGCGCGTCGCGAGATGATGCTGCAAGACAAACCTTGGGCCGCTACCGCCTTCGGCTGCTTGAGCGGCTTGGCTCGGACCGCTACCGCCTTCGGCTGCTTGAGCGGGGCGCTCGCCGGCCGGTTCGGGGGTCTTGCCGAAGTCGCGCTTGCGGTCGTACTCGGCCAGCCGCCGGCGGACGTCGTCGGCGGCCACCGTGGGGTCGACCACGCGGCGGGCCGGCGGCGCCGTCGTCGGGCGTGCCGGCCCGGCGACGTGCGGGGTGTCGCCGGGCTCGGCGTCCGGGTCCATCCCCAGGGTTCGCATCGCCTCGCGGAGGTCCTGCCCGCCACGCAGCACGGGAGCGAACAGGTCGCCGTGCTCGTCCAGGCGCTCCCAGATCGTCGCGATCGTGAAGTCCCGTGGGTCCAGGGATTGCTCGACCTCGTCCCAGCGCAGCGGGGTGGCCACCGACGCGCAGCGCTCGGGGCGCGGTGAGTACGTCCCCGCGATGTTCTTGCCCTCGGTGTTCATGTTGTGGTCCAGGAAGATCTGCGACCCTCGCCGGTCCACCGACCACTCCATCGTCGTCCGCTCGGGATCGGCGCGGTTGATCAGGCGGCACACCCGCCCCACCCACTCGCGGACCTGTCCGGCCGTGTGGACGCGGTCGATCGGGACAAAGATCTGCATCCCGGTCGCCCCCGAGGTGCGGGGGTAGTGCCGCAACCCCAACCGGTCCAGAACCGTGCGCACCAGCAGCGCGACCTCGCGGACCATGTCGAACGTGGCGTCGCCCATCGGGTCGAGGTCGAAGAACGCGTAGTCGGGGTGGCTGATGTCGTCGACGCGGCTGTGCCAGGGATGCAGCTCGATGCACCCCAGGTTGGCCAGCCACACCAGCGACGCCGCCTCGGTCGCGATCAGGTAGTCGATCGTCTTGCCGTCGCGGGAGGTGACCGGCGCGGTGTGCATCCAGCTCGGCGTGTAAGCCGGCGCCTGTTTGGCGTAGAAGAAGTCGCCGTCGGCGCCCTCGGGCATCCGTTTGAGCGTCAGCGGCCGGTCGTGCAGGTACGGCAACGCCCATTCCGCGATGTTGAACCAGTACGCGACCAGATCGGCCTTCGTGTACCCCTCGTCGGCCCAGTACAGCTTGTCGAGGTTCGACACCTTCACCGTGCGCTCGCCGAGGTCGACGAACCACTCCCGCTTCTCGCGGCGCACCGGCAACGGGCGGGGGAATTGGATCGTGGTTGGCGCTTGGATCTCGGTCAGGGTCGTCTTTCGTTGCGACGGGCACGCGGGCTCGCCATCGTAGGAGCCCATGAGGTCTGGATCGCCGTTGCTGCGTCAGGCCCTCGTCCTGGGCGTGGCCGTCGGCGCGTTCGGCGTGTCCTTCGGCGTCCTCGCCGTGGCGGCCGGGCTGTCCTGGGCGATGGCCTGTGCCATGTCGCTGCTCGTGTTCGCCGGCGGATCGCAGTTCGCCGCCGTCGCGGTCGTCGCGGGCGGAGGGCTGCCCGCCGCCGCGGTGGCGGCCGGACTGCTGCTCAACGCCCGCTACGTGCCCTTCGGCATGGCGGTGGCACCTGCGCTGCGCGGCGGCCTCATGCGCCGCCTCGTTGCCGCGCAGCTGGTCATCGACGAGTCGTCGGCGCTGGCCCTGGCACAGCGCGACGACCGCGACCGCGAGCGGGCCTTCTGGCTGGCCGGCAGTGCCGTCTTCGTCTGCTGGAACCTCGGAACACTGGTGGGGGCACTGGCGGGCTCGGCCATCGGTGATCCGGCGGCGTGGGGTCTGGACGCGGCGTTCCCCGCAGGCTTCTTGGCGCTGCTGGCACCCCTGCTGACGACGCCGGCAGCCCGCCGTGCCGCAGCCGCGGGCGCGCTGCTGGCGGTCGCGCTCACCCCGCTGGCGCCACCCGGCGTGCCGATCCTGGTCGCTGCGGCGGGCGCGCTCGCGGGCCGGGCAGGCAGGACCCGTGATGACGAGCCGGCGGTGGTGCGCACGTGACGTGGACCGCGGTCGCCGTGCTCGCCGCCGGCACCCTGGCGCTCAAGGCTGTCGGACCGCTGGTCACCGGCCGCCGGCTGCTGTCGGGATCCGTGGCCGGCGCGGTCGCGATGCTGCCGCCGGCGCTGCTGGCCGCCCTCGTCGCGTTGCAGACGCTGGGCGACGGACGGGCGCTGACCGTCGACGCTCGGCTTCCGGCCGTTGCGGTGGCGGCCCTCGCGGTCTGGAAGGGTGCGTCGCTGTT
>DATLGM010000289.1:0-4644 GCA_035540515.1 Egibacteraceae bacterium
ACGCACCGTCAACGACGTCCGGGCTCGGCTCGCCGCCATCGGCCGCGACGACCCCGAACACGCCCACCACATCGTCGACGACCTCATGACCTGCGCCCTGCAGTTGATCGCCGACGGGCATCCGCGGCCCGCGGCGCTGGCCCGCGACACCCTCCGCGTCTGCGACGCGGACTTCCCCCGGTGGTGCGCATGAACACCGCAGCCGAGTACCCGACGCCGACCGACCAGCTCATCGAAAACGAACTCGACCGCCGCGACGGTCGACTCGACGGGCCCGACGACTGGCAGATCGGGCAGGACTTGTACGAGCGCTGGCTCGACCGCTGCTGGGGTGAACGGTGAGGCCCCGCGCAGCCGCCACCGGCACCGCGGTGCACATCACTGACGCCGCAGTCGGCTCGGACGAGTGGCGCGAAGCCCGCAGACTGCGCATCAACGGCTCCGAGATCGCCGCCGTGCTCGGGATCAGCCCCTTCGAATCGACGTTCAGCCTGTGGCACCGCAAAGCCGGCGCCATCAGCGATGTCGAGTCCACCGAGGTCATGTACTGGGGCGTGCAGCTCGAGCCCGTCATCCGGGCCGAGTGGAACCGGCGACACCCGGACATGCCGGTCGCCGAGACGGGGCAGTGGGCGCACCGCGACCGGCTGTGGCAAGGCGGCAGCCCAGACGGCATCGGCCCGGGCCGGTTGTGGGAAGCCAAGACCTCCCGTCACGGCGACGGGTGGGGAGAACCCGGCACCGACCAGATCCCGGTGCACTACCGCGCGCAGGTGCTCTGGTACCTCGACGTGTTCGGCTGGGAGCACTGCGACCTGTCCGTCCTGATCGCCGGGTCGGAGTACCGCGAGTACACCGTCGCCTACGACACCGCGGAAGTTGAGCCGATGCGACTCAAGGCGCGGTCGTTCCTTGATTCTCTGGCCGCCGAGGAACCCCCGCCCATCGACGGGCACAACGCCACCTACCAGGCCGTGCGCGAAATGCATCCCGACATCGACCCCGAGACCGTCGAGTTGTCGGCCGCGGTCGCCGTGCCCTACCTCGACGCCGTCGCCGCGTGCGCCGACGCCGACACCGAGAAGCGCCGCTGCTCCGCCGAACTCATCGCCGTGATGGGTCGCGCGCAGCACGCCACGTTCAACGGTCAGCGGATCGCGTCGCGGGTCGCGCCCAAGACCGACGGCAAGCCGCCCTACCTCCGCGCCGTGAACGGCGCCACCACCAAGCACAGGAGCGCAGCAGCATGACCACCGCGCGCTGCGGGACAGTGTCCGGGTACGCCGCGCACCGGCGGCGCGGCGAAATGACCTGCCAGGAGTGCCGCGACGCGAAGGCCGCGTATGGCCGCGCCCGCGATCAACGCGCAGGAACCTGCCAGCAGGCCAGCTGCGGTCGCCCGGTTCGGGCCCGGGGCTGGTGCGGGACGCACCTCTCACGTGTGCGCCGCCACGGCACCGTCGCTGATCCGGTCCAACTGACTGCGGCCGAGAAGTTCTGGCCAAACGTGACGGTCGGACCGGTCCCCGTGTTCGCGCCCGAGCTCGGCCCTTGCCTGCTCTGGACCGGCGCCGTCGGCAGCAGGGGCTACGGCAAGTTCAGCGTCCGCCGCGGCGAGCTGTGGCAGGCGCACCGCTGGCTATGGGTCGCCGAAGTTGGCCCGATCCCCGGTGAGACACCCGAACTCGACCACCTCTGCCGCGTGCGGATCTGCGTCCGCACGCGGCACCTCGAACCCGTCACTCGCGCGGAGAACCTTCGCCGCGAGCACCAAGCCCGGAGGGCAGCAGCATGACCGAAACCGTCACCGGCGCCATCGCCAAGCGCGACAACGGCCCCGGAGCGATGATCAAGCAGTACAGCAGCGACTTCACCACCGTCTTGCCCAGCCACATCAACGGCGCCACCTGGGTCCGACTCGCACAGGGCGTCCTCCGCCGGGACAAGCAGCTCGCCCAGATCGCGCAGCGCAACCCCGGCTCGCTCATGCAAGCCTTGCTTGAGTGCGCCCGACTCGGCCACGAACCCGGCAGCGAGTCGTTCTACCTCGTCCCGATGGGAGGCGAGATCGAAGGGTGGGAGGGCTACCGCGGGGTTGTTGAGCGTATGTACCGCGCCGGCGCCGTCGTCGCGGTCAAGGCTGAGATCGTCAAGGCCAATGATCGATTCCACTACCAGCCGCACATGGACCGGCCCGAGCACGAAGTCGACTGGTTCGGTGACCGCGGCGAGATCCGCGGCGCATACGCCTACGCAGAACTCCGCGACGGCGCCACCTCGAAGGTCGTCATCATCGGCCAGGACTACATCACGAAGGTCCGCGCGATGTCGAAGGGCTCGGACAAGCCGTCCTCGCCGTGGGTGAAGTGGCCCGAGTCCATGGTCCTCAAGACTGTAATCCACCGACTCGAACCGTTTGTCCCGACGTCCGCGGAGTACATCCGCGAGCAGCTCCGCGCCGTTCGGGATGTCGCCTCCGAGGACCCCCGGGCGCCCATGCCGGCGCCGCGCCTCCCTGACGACCCCGCCGACGACGTGGTGGACGTCAGCCATCTGCCCGTCGCCGACGTTCTGGACGCGGAGATCGTCCACGAGGACATCTGACCCGCGGCCCACGAGAAGACGAATGGACGGGCCGCGTCGTGACCGGACGTTGGGCGCCGCCCCCGGAAGTGCGGATCACCGTATTCCTCCCCGGGAGCCCACCCCAGGACATCACCCTCAGCTACCCCCTCGACCCGGCTCATGCAGAGCTGCTGCGTGACTTGCATGAAGCAGGGAACGAGCGGGGCCGCATCGAGTGTCGGATGCACGACGACGACCCGAAGCTGCGGGATCTGCGCTCCCAGGACGGGCGCCTACATGAGGCGTGGCTGCTGCTGCGACACCACCCCCACCGGAAGGGCCAGTTCGTCCTGGCGCATTGGCCGAACAGCCACGTCAAGGGGTCGCACGACGTCCCGCCCGGGATGCTCGCCGAACACCGTGCCCAGCAGGAGTACATCGCCGCCCGGGGGCAGGCTTCCGGCAGCGAAGTGGACCTCGAGAAGTCTCTCGCCCCCGGCAGCCGCTGCGACGTGGTCGTCCGTGGCCGGGTCGCCGTGCTGGCGGCCGAGGTGCAGATCTCCCCGATCGCGACGGCGACGGTCCTGCGACGAACCCGGCTGGTGACTGCGGCGGGTGCCACCTCGACGTGGTTCGCGTCGTTGCGGAACCCGCCGTGGGCGTTCAAGGCGCCGCACGTGGAGACCAACCGGCGAGACGGGATGGCGCCGCGGACGTGGACGGTGGCGACCGGCCCGCGGGTCCTTGAGTGGGAGCGGTGCCGCCCCGGGTCCCGGCTCGGGCGGTGCGCCGCGCGTCGGCGGAACTGGTGCGGGGCATGGCATCCGCTGTGGACCCCAATGCCGGGGCTCACCGTCGATGACGTCGTGGAGCGGGTCCCGGCCGGGGAGCTGGTGCGTCTCGATACCGGCACCCGGCAAGGCTCGATCCTCACCGAGCCGAGGTTCCGCGACGCCTGGCTGAACGAGCGCGGACCTGATGTTCGCCGCACGGAGGGCCGCGAACACTCAGCTGGCCCGCTGCGGCACGCCGACTACTCGGCCTCAGCGCTCCGCGAACGCATCGGCTCCGACACGGAGGCGCGTGTCCCGCTGGCTATCGAAGCCCTAGGGGCCCCTGCCGGCTCGCTGCCGTTGGGGATGCCCGCCGAGCCGCCGTTGCACCGTCCGCGGCGCTGCCCGGCCTGCGGAGGTGAGTCGCGAGCCATCGTCGACTCCCGCTGCTTCGCATGCCGGTGGCGGTCGTCGTGACCCACAGTGACGTTCTCGACGGTTGTGGGACGCCCGTTGGGTACCGCCGGCATGTCCGCCACCGCGAGCGCCCGTGCCGTGCCTGTTGCGGCGCGAACGCCGACGCCACCGCTGTGTGGCGCCTCTATCGAGACGCCCTCGTCGGGCGTGAACCGGCCGAGGCGCTCCCCACTCGGCACCGGCACCGGCTCGTCGCCGAGCTCCACAGCGACGGGCTCACCGACCACGAGATCGCCGCGCACACGCGCATGACCACCTACACCGCCGCGCGGATCCGCGCGGGTCTCGGCCTGCTCCCCAACCGGCCGAGCGCGACGAGCACCCGAGGAGTCGCCTGATGCGTATCCGGACGATCAAACCCGAGTTTTGGCGCTCGGATGACATTGCCGCGTTGTCGCGGGAGGACCGGTTGTTGTTCATCGGCCTGTGGTCCTACGTGGATGACAACGGGGTCGGCATCGATGACTACCGGCAGATCGCGGCTGACCTGTTCGCGTTGGAGGACGACGTGAAGGAGGTCCGCGACTACGTGCGCGAAGGTCTCGCGACCCTCTCGCGAGGGTTGTTGATAGATCGTTACGAGGTTGAGGGGCGTGCCTACATCCACATCCGGACGTGGAAGAAGCACCAGCGAGTGGACCGGCCCAACAAGGCGCGTTACCCCACCCCGCCACCCGACTACAGGCCTCCTACCAGCGGAAACACCGGACCCTCGCGAAACCCTCGCGAAACCCTCGCGAAACTATCCCCGTCTGGAACAGGGGAACAGGGGAACAGGGGAACAGGGGAAAGTACTTCCCCTCCCGCCGCTTCGGACGTAACTCCAGAC
>DATLGM010000290.1:0-9906 GCA_035540515.1 Egibacteraceae bacterium
GTACCGCAGACCCTCGACGGACGGGGCGGAGGCCAGCGGCTCGGGCAGAAGGCGCAGTGCGCGCTTGGCCTGTGCGGCTTCCAGGCGGGCGGTGTCGCGTGCGATGTGCATGGCGGGGTGGTCGCGCATGAACGCCAGCGCCTCCGCGACGTTGTCCTCCGTGGGGTCGTCGAGGAGCCCGGCGAACGTCGAGTCCGCCCCTTCGGCCTCGAGGACCAGCAGCACGGGCAGCGAGCGGACCCCCTCGCGCAGGTCGGTCCCGGGGGTCTTGCCTGACTCGCCGGCGGAGCTCGTGATGTCCACGACGTCGTCGGCGAGCTGAAAGCTCATGCCCAGATGCCAGCCGAACCGGGTCATCGTCTCCTTCGCGTCGCTGTCTTGACCCGTCAGGATCGCGCCGAGGCGGCACGACGACGCGATGAGCGACGCGGTCTTCTCGCCGATCACCCGCAGGTAGTGCTCGCGGTCAGGCTCGACGCTCGGCACCCGGTGCAACCCCGCTGCGGATCCCTGCACCTCGCGGATCTGGCCCTGGCACAGATCCGCGATCGTGCGGGCCATCACCTGCGTCACCTCCACGCCCAGCTTGGCCGACAGCTCCGAGGCGCGGGCGAGCAGGAAGTCACCGGTGAGGATCGCGACGGTGTTGGACCACTTGATGTGCGCTGCCGGGGCGCCACGGCGTACCTCGGCCGCGTCGATGACGTCGTCGTGGTACAGCGTGGACAGGTGGACCAGCTCGACGATGACGCCGGCGTCGACCAGGTCCGATTCGTCGGAGCCGGCGCCGGTCAGCATGCCGGTGAGCAGCACGAGCATCGGCCGGAACCGCTTGCCGCCGGCGTCGATCAGGTACAGCGACGCTTCGCCGAGAAACGGCAGCTCGGCCGCCACCGTGGTCTGCAGGCGGTGTTCCACGAGCGTCAGGCCGGGGCGCAGGTCGACGCCCCGCTCGGCGCCGCGTCGGGTCAGGTCGTCGATCGCGGCCTGCGAGATGGCCATGTCAGCTCACCGTCACCCGGCGAACGAGGCTGCCTGGCGGGCGAGGTCGATGACCGCACCCGGCAGGATCCCCAGGACCACGACAACCGCGGCCGACACGGCCAGCCCTGCCGACAGTCCGAAGGTGGTGGACAGCTCCGGCTGCGCCGCGGCCTCGGCGGGCTCGTCCTCCATGAACATCGTCACGATGACGCGGATGTAGAAGTACGCCGCGATCAGGCTGGACACCACGGCGACGACCACGAGCGTGATCTGACCCGCCTCGATGGCCGCCAGGAACACGCCCAGCTTGGCGATGAAGCCCGCCGTGCCGGGGATACCCGCCAGCGACAGCAGGAACAACGCGAACATCCCGGCGGGAATCGGATAGCGCCGGCCGATGCCACGCAGGTCGTCCAGGGACATCGCCTTGCGGCTGCGCCGTTCGAGCATCGTCAGAACGCCGAACGCGCCCATCGCCATGAAGGTGTAGATCAGCAGGTACAGCAGCAGCGCGCCGGTGCCCTCGCGCGCCGGCGCCGCCCCCCCGCTGATGGCGGTCATGCCCAGCAGCAGGTAGCCGGCGTGGGCGACCGCGGAGTAGCCGAGCATGCGCTTGACGTCGCGCTGCACGACCGCGAGGACCGCGCCGGCGAGCATCGTCAGGACCGCCAGCACCCACACCACGGGCACCCACGACCACTGCAGCGGCGCGAACGCGCCGACGAACACCCGCATGAAGGCGGCGAACGCCGAGGCTTTCGTCGCCGCGGCCATGAAACCGGTGATCGGCGTGGGCGCACCCTGGTAGACGTCGGGAGTCCACATGTGGAACGGCACGACGGCGGTCTTGAACCCGAAGCCGACCAGCAGCAGGCCCAATGCGGCCAGCACCATGCCCTCGTGGGCGTCCAGCGACGCGAAGGCCGCGCCGACGCCGGCGATGTTCGTCGTGCCCGCAACGCCGTAGGACACGGCGATGCCGTACAGCAGCAGCGCCGACGAGAACGCCCCCAGGATGAAGTACTTGAAGGCGGCCTCCTGCGCGACGAGGTCGCGCCGGGCGAACGCGGTCAACACGTACAGCGACAACGACAGGATCTCGACCGAGATGAAGACCATGATCAGGTCGGCCGACGACGCCAGCAGCGTCATACCCGTCGCGGCGAACAGGATCAGCGGGTAGTACTCGCCGCGGTGCATGCGGCGCGCGTTGGCGTAGCTGTAGCCCAGCGCGACAGTCAGCAGGCCGGCGATGCAGATGACGAAGCGGGTGAACAGCGCCACGCCGTCGACGGCGACCATGTCGCCGATCGCCGTGGTGGTCGCGATCACGGGGAACGAGCGCTCGCCGACGATGGCGGTGGCGGTCCCCGAGTAGGCGACCCACTGCCACGCCGTCACGGCGAACCCGCCGGCGAATCCGAGACCGGCCAGGATCGCCGACAGCATCCGCGGCCGCTCCCGCCAGATCAGCGCCAGCGCGAAGATCGCCACCGCCGCGAGCACGACCATGCCGGGCAGGATCCGGTGCTCGGTCTGCACGGCCGCGAGGACCGCCCCGCCGACCAGCACGCCCATGACGATGAACGCGGCCTGGACCCGCCGCTCGCCGGCGGTCTCCAGCAGCAGCGCGATGAGCCCGACACCGAACAGCACCAGCTCGGGGCTGATCGCCGCCCAGGCGAAGTCCGGCGTGTCCAGGGTCTGCGCCGCTTGTGCCAGCAACCCGATCACTCGTCACCCTCCCCCACCGCGGCGATGTCGGGCAGGTCCGCGCCGGCCCGTGCCTGTCCCACGATGGCGTCGACCGAGGGGTTGACCCGGTCGTAGATCGGCTTGGGGTACAGGCCGATGCCGAGCATCAGCAGCACCAACGGCACCATCACTGCGATCTCTCGGACGTTGAGGTCGGCCAGGCCCACGGACCTGCCCTCGACCGGGCCGTGGAACATCCGCTGGTAGGCCCACAGCAGGTAGATCGCCGCGAAGATCACGCCGAACGCGGCCAGGACCGCCGCCCACGGGGCGGTCTGGTAGCTGCCGAGCAGGATCGGGAACTCCCCGACGAACCCGTTGAGCCCCGGCAGCGCGACAGAGCTCATCACGGTGAACAAGAACAGCCCGCCGAAGACGGGTACGGCGCGCATCAGGCCCGAGTAGTCGGCGATCAGGCGGCTGTGCGTGCGGTCGTACAAGAATCCGATGAGCAAGAACAGCGCGCCGGTCGACAATCCGTGGTTGACCATCTGCACGACCGAACCGGACGCGCCGGTCGGATGCAGCGCGAACACCCCGATGACGACGAACCCAAGGTGGGCGACTGACGAGTACGCCACCAGCTTTTTGATGTCGCGCTGCATCATCGCGACCAGCGCCCCGTACAGCACCCCGATGACGCCCAGTGCCAGGATGATCGGCGCGAGCCGGCTGGTGGCGTCCGGGAACATCGGCAGCGAGAAGCGCAGGAAGCCGTAGCCGCCGATCTTCAGCATGACCGCCGCCAGGATCACCGAGCCGGCGGTCGGCGCCTCGGTGTGCGCGTCGGGCAGCCATGTGTGCACCGGGAACAGCGGGACCTTGATCGCGAAGGCCGCGAAGAAGCACAGGAACAGCAGAGTCTGCTCGGTCCGGCCGAGGTTCCGGGCGACGTCGAGCAACGGCTCGTAGGCGAACGTGCCACCGCCGGGCTGGAAGTACAGGTACAGGATCGCGACGAGCATCAAGAAGCCGCCGACGAGCGTGTACAGGAAGAACTTGATGGCGGCGTACCGGCGGTTCGCGCCGCCCCAGATGCCGATCAGCGCGTACATCGGCACGAGCATGATCTCGAAGAACAGGTAGAACAGCAGCAAGTCGAGCGCGACGAACACGCCGATCAGGGTTGCCTCCAGCGCCAGCAGCGACGCGAAGAACCCCTTGACCCGGGTGGTCTGCTCCCACGCGGCGAGGATGATCAGCGGCATCACGAACGCGGTGAGCACGACCAGGAACAGGCTCACGCCGTCGATCCCCAGGCGGTAGCCGATCCCCCACTGCGGGATCCACGGGGCGCTCTCACGCATCTGGAATCCGGCCTGCGGCACGAAGCGGACCAGCACCACCAGCGACACGGCGAACGTGGCGAGTGCACCGGCCATGGCGACGGTGCGCAGCGCGGCCCGGTTGTCGGCGGGGACCAGCGCCAGGACGGCGGCGGTCAGCGCCGGCAGGGCGATCAGGGCGGTCAGCACGGGCAGCTCCACTACCGCACCAGCCCTGTGCCCAGCAGCATCGCGGTGACGAGCACGGCGCCGACCAGCACCGCCAGGGCGTAGCTGCGCACGAACCCGGTCTGCAGCCGACGGGTCACCGACCCCAGGCCGGTCGTGCCCCGCCCCAACGAGTTGACCAAGCCGTCGATGCCGCGACGGTCGAACGCCTCGAAGGCTCGGGCGATGAACAGCCCGGGACGCATGACGCTCCACTCGTAGAAGGTGTCCACCCAAAACGCCCGCTGGGCGGCGCCCGACAGGCCGATCGCCGGCGCCGGCTGCGTCCACCGCCGGGTGTAGGCGAAGGCCGCGAAGGCGATCCCGAGCAGTCCCGCGGCGATGATGATGCCCGCGGCCAGGGTGTGGTCGATGAACGCCTCGTCGCCGGCGAACCGCAGGACGCTGGGCTCCAGCCAGTGGTGCAGCGGCCCGTCGGGGTTGGGATTGAGCAGCCCGCCGAACGCCGACGCCGCCGCCAGGACGACCAAGGGCAACGTCATCGTCACGGGCGACTCGTGCGGGTGCAGCGCCGGCTCGATCTGCGCCCACCGCGGTGCGCCGAGGAACACCAGGACGAACCACCGGGTCATGTAGAAGGCGGTCAACCCGGCGGCCAGCCCACCGATCAGCCAGATCGGGAACGCGCCGGGGGTGTCGAGCGCCGAGACCAAGATCTCTTCCTTGGAGAAGAACCCGGACAGGAAGGGGACGCCGCTGATGGCGAGCACCCCCACAGCGGATGTGATCGCCGTCACCGGCATGACCCGCAGCAGCCCGCCCATCTCCCACACGTTCGTGCGGTTGGCCAGCGCATGCATCACCGACCCGGCGGCCAGGAACAGCAGCGCCTTGAAGAACCCGTGGGTCAGCAGGTGGAACACGCCGGCGACCTGGTCACCCACGCCCACACCGATGAACATGTAGCCCAGCTGGCTGACCGTCGAGTACGCCAGGATCTTCTTGATGTCGTTCTGGGCACAGGCGATGATCGCGGCGACCAGGGCCGTGATCGCTCCGACGTAGGCGACGATGAGGCCGATCTCAGGCACCGTCGCCCACAGCGGGGATGTGCGGGCCAGCAGGTAGACGCCGGCGGTCACCATCGTGGCGGCGTGGATCAACGCCGAGACCGGCGTCGGGCCGGCCATCGCGTCGGGCAGCCACACGTACAGCGGGATCTGCGCGCTCTTGCCAGCCGCCCCCACGAACAGCAGCAGGCAGATCGCCGCGGCGGTACCCGCTCCGATCATCCCCGCCGGCTCCGACAGCACGTCGGCGAACGTCAGCGAACCGAAAGCCCCGAAGATCACGAACATCGCGATCAGGAAGCCGACGTCGCCGATGCGGTTGACCACGAAGGCCTTCTTCGCCGCGGTGGCGTAGTCCCGGCGCTCGAACCAGAAGCCGATCAGCAGGTAGCTGCAGAGCCCGACGAGCTCCCAGCCGACGAACAGCGTGAGGAACGACGACCCCAGGACGAGCACCAACATCGATGCGGCGAACAGGTTCAGGTACGCAAAGAACCGCTCGTAGCGCTCGTCGCCGTGCATGTAGCCGACCGAGTACACGTGGATCAGCAGACCCACCCACGTGACCAGCAGCATCATCGCCGTCGACAGCGGGTCGACGAGGACCTCCCAGTCCACACGCAGGTCGCCGGCCTCCAGCCAGGTGGCGACGGTGTGGACGAACACCCGACCCTCGTCGGGCTGGCTCTGCAGGAACGCGAAGACCCAGGTGGCCAGACCCGCGGACACTGCCATCGCCGCCACAGCGATCCACGCAGCAACGGCGCCCAGACGCCGACCGAAGAGCAGCAGGAACCCGGCAGACAATGCCGGCACCACAGGGATCAGCCATGCCAGGGACGCCGGCGAGCCGGCCGGCGCCGCGAGGACGTCGTGGAACGGAGCCGCCTCGGCGGCGGCCAGGACGACGGGGCTCATGACCGCAACCTGTCGATCGCGTCGGCGTCAGTCGACGCTTTGAGCCGGAACAGGTTCACGATCAGCGCCAGCCCGACGGTGACCTCGGCGGCGGCGACCGCCATGACGAAGAACGACAAGACCTGACCGTCGAGCTGCCCGTGGATCCGCGAGAACGCGACCAGGGTCAAGTTCACGCTGTTGAGCATCAGCTCGACGCACATGAACATGACGATGATGCTGCGACGCACCATGAGGCCGACCAGCCCGATGGTGAACAGGCCTGCGGCCAGCAGGAGGTAGTAGCCGGCGGGGACGACCATCTAGGCGTCCTCCTCGGTGGGGCTGCTGCTGGGCGCGGGGTTGCCCTTTCCGATCAGCGCGGGCTCGGCCTGCGTTGGCGCCGAGTCCACTTCGGTGGTGGTGTCGCCGGCGACCGCGTCGACGAGGTCGGCGGGATCTTCCTCGCGGCGACCCAACACCATGGCACCGATGGCGGCGATGACCAGCAGCACGCTGATGACCTCGAACGGCCACACGTACCGGGTGAACAGCAGCGCGCCCACACCCTCGGTGTTGCCCTGCTCGTTGGCTTCCGCCAGGCCGCGGCAGGCGGCCCGGTCGGTCACCGCACCCTCGGCGGCTGCCGGGGAAGGACACGCCGACTGCGTGCCGAGGTAGGGGCCGGCGACGCCGACCGCCAGGGCGGTGAACAGCACCAGCCCGAAGACGATGGCGGCCGGCTTGACGCCGCGGACGTTGTCGCGGCGGGTCGGGTCGTCCTGCCGGTCCACACCGAGCAACATGATCACGAACAGGAACAGCACCATGATGGCGCCCGCGTAGACGATGATCTGCACCGTCGCGAGGAACTGCGCCTCGTTGACGGCGTAGAAGACCGCGATGGTGAAGAAGTTCACCACCAGCATCAGCGCCCCGTGGACGGCGTTGCGCATCATCACCATCGACACCGCAGAGCCGAGCGACAGCGCGCCGACGATGATGAACACCACCAGCTCCGCGCTGCTACCGCCGGCAGCCTCGGCTGCCTGGGCCAGGATCGGCACCCCCTACCCCTCCCGTCCTGTGGCCGTACCGGGTCCTTCGGTCCCGCCGCCGGCTGTCGGCGCCGTCGCGGGGTCCCCGGTGTCCTGCGGTTGCGGCCCGAGCGTCGACTCATCGGCCGCCGGTGGGAAGTACCGCAGCGAGTCCTGCGACGCCTTGCCATCCGGTCCGTAGTAGCGAAGCCCGCGGGCGGCGACCTCGGCGTCGGTGTGCGGCGGCTCCTTGGCGCCCTCGGGCAGCGGTGCGATGAGCTGGTGCTTCTCGTAGATCATGTCGGCCCGTGAGTCGGCGCTGAGCTCGTATTCGGAGGTCATCGTCAGCGCCCGGGTCGGGCACGCCTCGATGCACAGCCCGCACAGGATGCAGCGCAGGTAGTTGATCTGGTAGATCGCGCCGTACCGCTCGCCCGGGCTGAAGCGGGCCTGCGGCGTGTTGTCGCGGCCTTCGACGTAGATCGCGTCGGCCGGGCAGGCCCAGGCGCACAGCTCGCAGCCGACGCACTTCTCCAGCCCGTCAGGGTGACGGTTGAGGACGTGACGGCCGTGAAACCGTGGGGCCGGCTGGTTCTTGACTTCGGGGTACTGCTGCGTGACGGCCGGACGGAACATCGTCCGGAACGTCAGGCCGAAGCCCTTGCGCATCGCGTTGAACACTAGACCTGCACCTCGTCGACGCTGTCGTCGGTGGCGGGCGCCTGTTGGGGCGGCTGACGTTCGTCGTCTCGCTCACGGCGGCTGAACATCGGTGCCACCAGCCACAACGCTGCGGCGACCCCGAAGCCGATCAGCAGCAGCCGAGGCGCGTCGCCGCCCAGCGGCTGCTGGCGGTACAGCACCACGAGCGCCGTGATCATGACCCATGCCAGCGCGAACGGCAGCATCACCTTCCAGCCCAGGTCCATCAGCCGGTCGTAGCGGGTCCGCGGCAACGTGGCGCGCAGCCAGACGAAGACGAAGATCAGCACGAACGTCTTCACCGCGAACAGCAGCAGACCGAACAGCGCCCCGCCGATCGTTCCCTGCCATGCCGCCGGGATGGGGCCCGGCCCGCCCAGGAAGGCGGTGACGGTCACCGCGGACACGGTGATGACGTTCATGAACTCGGCCAGGAAGAACATGGCGAACTTCGCGCCGGAGTACTCCGTGTGGAAGCCCGCGACCAGCTCGCCCTCTGCCTCCGGGAGGTCGAAGGGGGGTCGTTGGGTCTCTGCGATGACCGCGACGAAGAAGATGACGAACGCGGGGATCATCGGGATCACGTTCCACGCGGGGATGCCCCAGACGATGGTCGCCTGCTGGGCAGCGACGATGCCCGACGACTGCAGCGTGCCGGTGTAGATGAAGACCGCCGCCAGGGCCAGGCCCATGCCGAGCTCGTAGCTGATCATCTGGGCGCTGGAGCGCACGCCGCCCAGCAGCGGGTACTTCGAGCCCGAGGACCAGCCGGCGAGGACGATGCCGTAGACGCCCAGCGAGCTCATCGCCAGCACCCACAACAGACCGATGTTCGGATCCCAGACCTGCAGGGCCACCTCGCGGCCGGCGACGGTGAAGGTGCCGCCGAACGGCACGACTGCGAACGTGAGCATGGCCACGACCGCGGAGACGAACGGCGCGGCGACGTAGACGGCCCTGTCGACGTTGCTGGGCGTGATGTCTTCTTTGAAGAACAGCTTCGCGCCGTCGGCCAGCGTCTGGAACAGCCCGAAGGGGCCGAGTCGGTTCGGCCCGATGCGGGTCTGCATCTTGGCGACCAGGCGTCGCTCGCCCCAGATCAGCAGCGCGGTGGCCACGATCCACAGACCGAAGGCCACGACGACCTTGACGATGATGATGAGCAGGTCGATGCCGTCCATCACGCCACCGCCGGGTCCTCGGGGCCCACGCCGGTCGGCGCGAGGTCGTGCGGTTGCTGGTCCCATGCCGACGGGTCCTGGACGGGCCGGTCGACGATGGTGTGACCCTCTGCCGGCTCGATCCGCACGCGCAGCGCCGCGCCGCGCTCGATCAGCGCGCCGGGGTTGGTGCCGCTGGACGGGCCGGGCAGCACGACGCAGCCCGAGACGACGCCGGGCGTCACCTTCACCGGGAGCTCGGTGCTGCCCGCATGGCCGATCACCGTGACGTGACGGCCGTTGGTCAGCTCCATGCGACGGGCGTCCGCGGTGCTCATGTGCACCACGGCCGGTCGACCGGTCTCCTTCAGCGCCTTGGAGCCCACGAGCATGGTGTTGTCGGCGATGAGCTGGTCGACCACGATGGCGTCGAACTCGTCGTCACGGCGCGCCGCCCGGTCGGGGGCGGTGACGTCGCCGGGGGTGACCGAGGCCAGCCGCTCGGCCGCGCCGTCGGCGGCCTCCATCAGCGGGGCTGCCTCCCGGCGGACGTCGTTGGCCGTCTCCCAGCCCAGGTCGGCGCCCATCGCCAGCGCGAGCTGGCGGAAGATGTCCCAGTCCTGCTGCACCAGCGGGTGCGGCTGCACCGCCTGGGGGAACGGTTGGCGCCGGCCCTCCCACGTGGTGAACGACCCCACACGCTCCTGCGACACCATCGCGGGCAGGACGACGTCGGCGTACGGGGTCGTCTCGTTCGGCACCACGTCCTGCACGATCACGCTGTCGACGGCCTCCAGCGCCTCGCGCGCCAGCCGCGGGTCCTCGAAGTCCCGGACAGGGTCGACCC
>DATLGM010000291.1:0-8477 GCA_035540515.1 Egibacteraceae bacterium
GCCGCCATGAGCATCACCAGACCCGCCCCGATCCCGGCCGCCGAGCGCGCCAGGACGCGGCGCGTGCGCGCGGGGCGCCCCATGGCGTCGGCCGGGGGCGCCGGCACGGGGGAGGGCATCCGCCGGGCTGGCAGCGACCGCAGCATCGCCTGGGTCACCCGCAGCTGGTGGACGGCTGCGCGGCAGCGGGCGCAGCGTTGCAGGTGTGCAGCGACCCGCGCTCGCTCGATGGTTCGCAGCTCCCCGTCGACCCAGGCCGAGTGCAGGTGCTCCGTGGCCGCGCACGCGTCACGCATGGCGCCGCCTTCGGATGGGCTCGTCGGCATCGACGGCGGGGGTGGACGCCAGGTAGGCGCGGACGGTCTTGCGCCCGCGGTGGATGCGCGACCGAACGGTGCCCAGCGGCCAGCCCGTGGCGTGGGCGATCTCCTCGTACGTCAGCCCCTCGATGTCGCACAGCACCACGGCGAGGCGAAACTCGGGCGACAGCTGGGCCAGCCCGCGCTCCAGGCGCGCTTCGAGCATCCCCCGTTCGATCACGTCGGCCGGCCCTGGGTCGGTCGACGCCGGCGCGTTCCACTCCTCGTCGGGCAGGGGCTCCATGCGCAGGTTCGTGCGCCGGCGGACCCGGTCGAGGAACAGGTTGCGGGTGATGCGGTACAGCCACCCGTCGAAGGTCCCCGGCTGGTAGCGGTGCAGGTTGCGATACACCCGCTCGAACACGTCCTGGACCAGGTCGGCGGCGTCGTCGGCGTTGCCCGTGAGACGGAAGGCGAAGGTGTAGATCTTGTCGCCGTAGTCGGCGACGACCTCGTCGAACGTCGGCCGGGGATCCGGCCGACCGTCGGCGTTGCCGTCAGCCACGTCGACTCCTGTCTCGGCGAGCCCGTCCGCGGGCTCTGCGGCGACCGCCAGTGTAGTGCGCACACCTGGTGTCAACGGGGCCACGCTGGGCGAGGTTCCCGGGTTTCGTGGTTGACTCCCGCTTCGCACCGATCCCCTGGCGACCAAGGACAGCGAGGACATGGACGAGCGGACAACGGCGTACGTGCGCCGGTTCAGCGAGGCGGAGGATGAGCCCCTGCGGGCAGCCCGAGCTCGCTCGGAGGAAAGCGACATCCCGGCGGTGTCGGTCGACACCGGCGCGATGCTGCGGTTCTTCGCCCGCCTCACCCGCGCCCGTCACGTCTGCGAAGTCGGATCAGGCGGTGGCTACAGCGGCCTGTGGCTGCTCGGCGGGATGGACCCGCGCGGCTCGCTCACGACGATCGAGATCGACAGCGACCACCAGGCGCTGGCACAGCAGGCGTACACCGAGGGTGGCTACTCGGACCGGGTCCGATCGATGCTCGGGCCGGCGCTGACGGTGCTGCCCAAGCTCGCCGACGACAACTACGACATCGTGTTCCTCGACGCCGTCAAGGCCGAGTACGTCGAGTACCTGCGGCACGCCAAGCGGCTGCTGCGGCCCGGCGGTCTGCTGATCGCCGACAACGTGCTGTGGCACGGCAAGGTCACCGATCCCGACGTGGACGACGAGGACACCGAGGGCATCCGGGACTTCAACGAGACGGTCCGCGATGACGCCGCCCTGCGGTCGACGATGCTGACCGTCGGCGACGGCCTGCTCGCCGCGGTGTACGACCCGGAGCCGCGCGCGTGACGGTGTGGTGTCTGACGACGTCACCGGACAACTTCGCCAAGACCGCCGAGCTCGGTTGGAAGGTCCAGGGGATCAAGTCGCGGCGCGGCAAGACGGCCAGGGAGATCCATCCGGGCGACAAGCTCGTGTACTACGTCACCAAGCACGTCGCGTTCGGCGCGATCGCCGAGGTCACCAGCGAGTGCTTCGACGACCACGAGCCGATCTGGACGTCCAAGCCGGGCGAGGACTACCCGTGGCGCTTCGAGATCGCCCCGGAGATCGTCGTGGAGGACCCGCAACGCTGGGTGCCCGCCGAGGCCGTCCAGGCGGCGCTGGAGTTTCCCCGGAAGTGGCCCGACGACCACTGGAAGCTGGCGTTCCAGGGCAACATCCGCGCCTGGCCGGACGCCGACTACGAGGTCGTGCGCTCGGCGCTGGCCGGCGCCTGACGCGGAAGAGCCCGCCCGCGACGCGGACGGGCACCCCCCGAGCGTTGGCTACTGCTTGCGGGCCTCACAGGTCTTGAACCGGTCGCGGCCCTCGCCGCCGCTGCAGCGGTCCGTGCCCCGGCCGCCGATCAACAGGTCAGCGTGGTCGCCGCCGTACAGCCGGTCGTCACCGCCCTCGCCTCGGATCACGTCACGGCCGTCTCCCCCGTAGGCGATGTCCGCTCCACCACCGAGGTAGATCTGGTCCGGGCCAGGTCCGCCGTAGACGACGTGGTCGCCACCGCGGGCGCGAATGAGGTCCGCCCCGTACAAACCACACAGCCGGTCGCTGTCGGACGTGCCGACCATCTCGTCGTCCCCCACCGTCCCCACCTGCGTGCACTCGACCACCGACGCCGATGTGGTCGAAGTGGAATGCAGCGACTCGCTGGGGGCCCAGCTCGTCAGCGCAACCGACGCGCTGCCCTTGCCGAAGCTGCCTCGGTGCGGTGAGACGTTGATGACCCACGGGGCCCGCTGCTCAGCGCAGTCGAGATAGGCCGTGGTGCGGGCATAGACGGTGCCGCTGGGAGTCTTCTGGGACAGCTGGACCTGCAGCTGCACCGCCAGCGGGATCGAACAGCGCAGGGTGCCGGTCACCGCCGTCCGTCCGTTGCTCAGCCGCTTCCACGCCTGGTCGTCGACCGCCGACTCGATGGTCGGTTGCCGGCGCAGGGCGAACATCAACGACGACGTCGCCTCGGCCGGCTTTGACGCCACGTTGATGTAGTACGTCTCGCCCTTGCTGACGTCGAATGCCAGGACGGCGCGTTCGCTGTACGTCGACGTGCAGGCGATCACGCTCATCGCCGATGCCGACCCCTCGAACACGCCGAGCAGTGGCGTGAACGAGCTGCCCTCGTCCGAGGCCACCAGCCGAGTGTCCGATGTGGCGGTGAAGCGGTACCACACCGACCGCTGGTGGCCGCCGTACCAGGAGCACGACGGCTCGTTGCTCTCCACCGTCGCTTCCGCCACGTCCAGCGCGTCGCTGTACGGCAGCTGATCGATGACCGTCGCGTGAGCTCGGGCGTCGTTCGCCGGCACGTCGGCATGGGCTGCTGAGCCCAAGACCACCACCAGCAGCCATGCCACGGCCGCCCCTACCTGCCCGATTCGCCGTCCTGCAGCCATGGCGGCCACCCCTTTCGCATCCCGGTCGTTGCTTGTGCTCGCAACGTAGGGAGCGGCCGGCAAGGCGCCGGTCAGTGCCGGGTTAACAACCGCCCAACTGTTGGTGCGCGGTCAGAAGAAGCGCAGCTTGGCCGCCATCTCGGCGCTGAAGGCCATGATCACCGCGAGGTAGAAGTAGCCAGTCGCCGCCTGGATGGAGCGGCCGCCTTCGTTGGCCAGCTTCCACACGAACGGCGCGATGAGCGCGCAGATCGCAAGGAACCCGCCGGCCAGCAGCACGGTGAAGTTGGGGATGCCCAGCAGCGGTGAGAGGTTGCCGGGCTCGGGGGCGGGGCTTTGGGCGGCCAGCGCGGCGGCGATGCCGGCCGCGACCACGCCGGCGCCATACAGGTAGGCACTGCGCACCATGTAGCGGTTGGTCAGCCGGCGTTCGACCAGGTACCAGTGCCCTAGCAGCAGCCCGTAGGCCGTGGACCCCAGGAACAGCGAGCCCAGCAGCAGCTCGACCGCCGCCAGACCGACAGCGCGGTCGCGGACGCCGGCGAACAGCACGATCGCGATGACACCCGCCACCGAGGCGAGCAGCCCCACGACCCGCGCCGCACCCTCCTGACGGGCGATCAGCAGCGCCTGCCAGGCGACGGCCAGCACCGTGAACACGGCCAGCCCACCGACGATCCGACCCGCGCCGGGGCCGGCCTCGGCGGCGGTGATGGCCCACGCCCCGGCCGCGCACAGCGCGATCGTGGCCCCGGTCAGCAAGAAAAAGCCGCGGCGGACCACGCCCCACACGCCGGTCGCCCACAGCAGCACCGACGCCCCGACGGCGGTCTCCAACAGGATGATCGCCATCACGCCGCTGGCGCCGTCCATGGTTGCTCGCACTCCTGTGGTCGGTGGTGGGCGGGGCCCCGCTTCCCCGAACGCCCATACTGCCAGCGCACGCGCGGCGAACGACAATCGACAGGAAGAGCGGCGATGGACATCGAACCCGGCCTCGAAGCATCCGTCGAGGCGACCGTGACCGCCGACGACACGGCGGTGGCGTTGGGCTCAGGCGATGTCGAGGTGCTTGGCACCCCCCACGTCCTGGCGCTGGCCGAACAGGCGGCCGTGGCTGCCCTGCGCGACCGCCTGCCGGCGGAGCGCACCAGCGTGGGGACGTGGGCGGAGATCTTTCACACCGCCCCCACGAAGGTCGGCGCGAACGTGACGGTGCAGGCGCGCCTGACCAAGGTCGACGGCAGCAAGCTCGAGTTCACCGCCGTGGTCCACGAGGGCGACCGGCAGGTGGCCCGCGTCGAGCACCGACGCGCCGTCGTCGACCGCAGCCGGTTCGCCTGACCCGAGCAGCGTCAGGCGGCGCTTCGCGCCGTCAGCAGGGACAGCAGCGTGCGCACCCCCATGCCGGTGCCGCCCTTGGGCGTGTACCAGCCGTCGCCCTCCTCGGTGAACGCGGGGCCGGCGATGTCCAGGTGGACCCAGGGGGTGTCCCCGACGAACTTGCGCAGGTACAGCCCGCCGATGAGCGTGCCCGCCTGCATCGGCTTGCCGATGTTCTTGAAGTCGGCGACCTCGCTGCGCAGGTGGTCCTCGTAGTCGTCGGGCAGCGGCAGCGGCCACACCCGCTCGCCGGCGCGTTCGGCGGCGTCGCGGACCTCGGCGATCAGCTCGTCGTTGTTGCCCATCAGCCCGGCGATGCGGTTGCCCAACGCGACGATCTGCGCCCCGGTCAGCGTGGCGAGGTCGATGATCGCGTCCGGCTCCAGCTCCGTGGCGTACGCCAGAGCGTCGCCGAGCACCAGGCGTCCCTCGGCGTCGGTGTTCATGACCTCGACCGTCTTGCCGCCCCGGTGGGTGAGCACGTCCGAGACGCGAGTCGCCTTGCCCGAGGGCATGTTCTCGGCCAGCGCCAGCAGACCGGTGACCTTGACCTTCACGCCCAGGTCGCGCAGCACCGACATCGCGCCGGCCACCGCTGCGGCCCCGGACATGTCCGACTTCATCGTGGTCATCGAGTTCGACGGCTTCAGCGACAAGCCGCCGGAGTCGAAGGTGATGCCCTTGCCGACCAGCACGACGTGCCCGTTGGCGCCGTCGGGGTCGTACCGCAGCTCGACGAGACGAGGTGGCTCGCTGGAGCCACGGCCCACGCCCAGGATCCCGCCGAACCCGCCCTCGGCCAGCGCCTGCTCGTCGTGGACTACCGCCTCAAGCCCGGCGTCGGCAGCCATCGCCGCCACGCGCTCGGCCAGCGCCGGCGGCCGCTTGTCCGCCGGCGGGGTGTTGACCAAGTCGCGGGTCAACGCGGTGCCGCGGACGACGATGCCGCCCAGGTCCACACCGGCGCTGACGGCGTCGCGGTCGACCCCCTCACCGGGGACCACCATGATCGACGTGACCGAGGGCACGTCGGTCGGCTTGGACCGGTACGTGGTGAAGGCGTAGGCCCCAAGCCCTGCGCCCTCGGCGACCGCCCTGCCCCGCTCGGTGGCGTCGACCTGCGCGGGCAGGTCCCCGGGAACGACGACGGCCAGCGTCGCGTCCTTGCTGGCGTTGCGCGCCGCCGCGCCGGCACCCCGGCGCAGGACCTCGGTCGTCACCTTGTCGGCCGGTCCCAGCCCCACGACCAGCAGCAGCGCGGCACCCGCCTTGCCCTGCGTCGGGATGCGGGCGACCGACCCCAGGTCGCCTTCGAACCGGATGGTCTGCAGCACCTGCGCGAGGTCGATGTCCAGGGCCTGACCGAACGCCGCGGCGTCCGTCCCCGGCACCGCGGTGCGGTCCTCACCCTTGGTCGCGAACACGGCGACGACGTCGGCCTGGACGTCGGTTGGGCTGTGGTCGGCAACGGTGATCTCGGGCACGCAGTCTCCTCGCGTCTACGGGGCGCCGGTCCGGCGCGGCGGTAGGCGAGTCTAACGACGCCCCGTCAGCGCCGGCGTGCCCGAACCGAGGCCTCGAACGCCTCGTAGGTCACCCCGCGCACCTTGCGCAGCTCCACCGGCAGGTTCTTGCCGAGGTACTCGACGGGCTCGCCCTGCTCGTCGATCTCGTACACGCCGCCCGGCGGCGAGGGGGACGTGAACGCCCAGATCAGGATCACCACCGCGAGTGCTGCGATGACGGCGACGGCGATGAACCCCGCTGTCTGCGTGGCCGGTCGCGTCACGGCAAGGATCGCCGGCGCCAGGGGCCCGAGCAGCGCCATCAGCCAGTACAGGCGCCGCACCCGCAGCGATCGGCCCTGGGCGTAGTCGGTGCCGCCGGGGTGTCGCGCCGGCCAGTAGCGGTCGAAGACCAGTCCGGGAAGTCGCTGGGTCATGCGTCCAGCATGCACGACGCCGCCACGCGCTTAGAGTCGTGCGCATGGACGCCCCCGATCCGGTCACCTTCGAGCCGGTCGCCATGGATCTGCGCGACTACGTCGACTTCGACCTCGCCGCGGCGGTCGGCCGACGCGTGGTGACCACGGACGTCGTGGCCGTCGACGTGGTGTGCCTGGAGCCTGGCCAGGTCGTCGAGGCGCGGACGCTGCCGGGAGCGGACGCGATCTACACGGTCCTCGGGGGGCGGGTGTGGGTCGTCGCCGACGACGCCGAGGTCACGCTCGAGCCGCTGCAGGCCGTCGTGGTCCCGGCGGGCGTCCCCCATGGCCTGCGCAACGCCTCGGCCGACCCGCTGATCCTGCAGGTCGTCGTCAGCCCACCGGACGAGATGCCGGGGTCCGTTTTGGGGCCGACACCGGTGGCACAGGAGACGGCCGGCGCGGCGAAGCCCCCGGCGGGCAAGCGACTGCTCGACCGTGCGCGCCGCGTGCTGAGCGGCCCCACGCAGTAGAGTCCGCACCACGCCGGGGGAGCCTCGCGGCTGAGAGTGCGGACCGACTGGTCCGCAGACCCCATGAACCTGATCCGGTCAATGCCGGCGGAGGGAGTGCGTCATGGTCAGTGGTCTGTGGGCAGTCGTCGCGGTGGCCGCCACCCTGGCGGTCTTCGTGTGGTGGGGCGTGCGCGCCCGGTATGCCGGGGACGTCGAGGACTACGTCGTCGCTCGCAACTCGCAGTCCGCGGCCACGCTGGGGCTGTCGTTCCTGGCCGCGGGGATGGGCGCGTGGATCCTGTTCGCCCCGCCCGAGGTGGGCGCCGGGATCGGGATGGTGGGCGTTGCCGGGTATGCCGTGGGCGCCGCCGCCCCGTTCGTGGTCTTCGGGCTGCTGGGGCGCCACATCCGCGCCGTACTGCCCTCGGGCCACTCGCTGCCGGAGTTCTTGCGGCTGCGGTTCGGGGCAGGGTTCGCGACGTACGTCGGCGTCGTCTCGCTGCTGTACATGCTGTTCTTCGTCACCGCCGAGCTGACCGCCATCGGCGCGGTGACCGCGATCCTCACCGACGTCTCGGGCCGTGCCGTGATCCTGGCGGTGGCGGCCGCGACCCTGGCGTACACCACGGTCGGCGGGCTGCGCGCATCGCTGCGGACCGACCGGCTGCAGGCGTGGTTGATCCTCGCCCTGCTCGCGGCAGCTGCGACAGCCGTGCTGGGCGTGGGTACGGGCCCCTCCCCCGCAGCGCCGGTCGCACTGCCATCCGCGCCGGCGAACGTCGGCGTGTCGGTGGCGATCACCCTGGTGATCGCCGTGACGGCGGCCAACCTGCTGCACCAGGGCTACTGGCAGCGGGTGTGGGCCGCCCGTGACGACGCCGCGCTGCGCCGGGGCACCGCGATCGGCGCCGTGGCGACCATCCCCGTGGTCGTTCTGCTCGGCTTCTGGGGAGCGCACGCCGCCGGCAGCGGTCTTGCGCTGGGGCAGCCGCCGGCGCCGTTTTTCGCATCCATCGGCGGGGCGCCGCAGTGGCTGCTGGCGCCGGTGCTGGTCCTGGCCCTCGCACTGGTCGCGTCGTCGGTGGACACCCTGCAGACGGGGTTGGCGTCCATTCTGGTGGCGCAGCGCCGCGGCCTGACGCTGACCGGGGCGCGGGTCCTCACCGTGGCGCTGACGGTGCCCGCGGTGGCCGTGGCGCTGCAGGGGTTCTCGGTGCTCCAGCTGTTCCTGGTCGCCGACCTGCTGTGCGCCGCAACGGTCGTCCCTGCCCTGTCGTGCCTGTGGCGCCGCGCCACGGCGGCCGGGGCGCTGGCCGGCGCCGTCAGCGGGTTGGCCGGCGCGGTGCTCGCGGGCGTGGTCGCCGAGGGCGGATGGGCCGGAGCCGCCC
>DATLGM010000292.1:0-3140 GCA_035540515.1 Egibacteraceae bacterium
ACGGCGACGTACAGCTGTTCATGAGAGGTGTCAGCAGTGATGGCGGCATGGCAGACGTCGACGGTCATGCCTTGGGCACGGTGGGCGGTGGTGGCGTAGGCGAGGTGGCTGTACTCGGCCAGGTAATCGGCGGGCAGGGTGATCGTGGAGCCGTCCGAGTGGCGCCGGACCTCAGCGGCACCATCAGGGTAGGCCTGCAGGACGGTCCACACGTCGCCGTTGACGACCCAGCCGCGACTTGACGTCCGCAGCCGCCGGTCATTGCGACGCGTGACGATGTGATCCCCGACCGAAGCGACGTTGTCACGCAGCCGCACGGTCGGCCCGTCGGCGACAACTCCTGCCGCCAGCAGCGCGTGCCGTGCGTGTTCTGACAGGAGCGCTGCCTGCTCGTTCGTGGTGACGATCATGAGCACGCTGCTCCGCCCGCTTCCAAGCGTGGCGAGGGCGTCGGCGCGCCAGGCGCTGAACAGGTCAGTTTCAATGTTCCCGGCGGTGCCGCCGTGGATGCGGTCGCGCATCGCATACTCGGCCAGTGCGGCGGGATCGCGTCGGCGGAGCTGCAGGGTGGCGTCGGCTTCCCATACTTCGGTGAACCGGCGGATCTCGTGCAGACGCGCGGCGCCGACCCGTTCAGCCAGCAGGTCGAACGCGCCGCCGATGTGGATCGCAGCGAGCTGGGCGGGGTCGCCGACCAGCAGGACCTTGCCGCCGGCAAGGCGTGCCTGCTCGACGATCTCGACCAGGTCTGATGTCGAGACCATCGAGGCCTCGTCGACCAGGACGAGGGCACCGTCCGGCAGGCTCCAGTGCCCCCGGCGCGTTTCATACAGCCACTTGGCGCTGTTCTCGGTCCGGACCTGTGCCTCGTCAGCGAGCACAGCCGCTGCGGCCTGAGACACCGTTAACCCGAGCACCTCGCTGCCGTTGTGCTGCCAGGCGGAAACCACGGCACGGAGAGTGCGCGTCTTGCCTGCACCAGCAGGGCCAACCAGCAGCCCGATGCGCCGGTCGGAGCCGAGCAGCTCGCGGACCGCATTTCCCTGATCGTCACCAAGGTCGTGCTCACCGATGGATCTCTCGATGACATCGCCGTCGGGCGTGCGGCTGCTTGGCTCGGCGGCGACCTTGAGCAGCCAGGCTTCCTGGTCGAGCGTGGCGCCGAGTGTCCAGCGCTGCCGCTCGGGCTGGTCGTACACGCTGCTGCCGTCTCGTCGTTGCAGCTCGGCGGGTGCCTCGATGACGTCCGGCGCGGTCACCCCTACCAGTTCGGGGCGCCTGACCGCCCAGGCGACGAGTTGTTCCGCGTGTGCCTGAAGCTGCGCTGGGGGGAGATTGCCGGGCGGAAGGACGTCGAGCGCGGCTCGCAACAGGTCGTGACGGGTGAAGGTCGCCCGGCCAGATTCTGCAAGGCGTGTCAGGAGCGGTCCCAGCATGGCGTATGGGCCCGCGGGATCGGAGGTTGGAGTTTGCGGCCGTCGGCGGAGTACCTGCTTGGGGAGGCCGGCGAGCTTGCTGCCGTGGCGGCGGGCTGCGGTCTCCCACCGTTCCAGAGCCTCGCTGGGTTCGAGATGGCGCTTGGGTTGGCGGGTCTTTTTCCAAGCCGTCTGCGCCATCGCCGACAGCACGGCGGATGGCGCCTCCACCCCGTACTTGTCACGGTACGCGGCCGCCAACTCCTCGACGGCGGCCGTGATGGCGCGGCGTCGAGAGGAGAAGGCCTCGATCAGGTCGTCGTCGACGCCTTGCAGTTCCCGCAGGCTGTCAGGCCGGTCCCGCCAGGCAACCCCCAGCCGCCGGGTCAACTCGGCCTCCAGGGTGCGGTTGTAGAGCGCGCCCGCGCCAGTGCGGGCCGAGAGCAACGCTCGGCCGTCTAGCGCGCGCCACTTGCCATCGACCACAGTCTCGGCACGATTGAGAACGAGACAGTGCGTGTGCAGGTGCATGTCCCCGGCACGTGAGGTCCACTCGTTCATCCGCGCTACGACGAGGCCGGACGTGTCGAGCACCCGGACGCCGTTGCGTCCCGCTCGGACGTAGGCGGCGTGCTCCTCCAGATACACCAGCCCCGCGTCGACGGCGGCCAGGTGGGCACCCCAAACCTGCTGCTGGACGTGGCGGTCGCCGGCGGCCCACAGCAGGGACACGCTCTTGGGCGGCGAGAAGGTGCAATCCCATGCCGCCACCGAAGCGTGCGCACCACGACGACAGATCTCGTGTCTTGCCATCCACCGCTCGTACGGATCGGCGATCTCCGACGCCGCGGCGAGCACGCTGGCTTTTGACGCCGCCGCCTCCTCAGGCAGCCGGAACTTGCGACCGAGGTAGCCGCCGCCCGGCCGGACGGCCTTTGTGTAGAGCGGCACGAACTGAGACCGCTCAACCGCACCGGCGAGGTTCAGCACCTCTCCGCCTCGGCCCCACCACGAGGACGCGGGCGCGGACAAGCGCGCCGCCCCGTCCGTCGGGTCGCCTCGGTCGTCCGGGAGGTAGTAGTCGGCCAATCCGCGGCGGGCCTGGTTGAGGTAGTAGTCCACCGCTCCTCGGCCGGCGAGGATCTTCTTGACGGTCAGCACAGCCGGCCGTCCCGGTCCACGTGAATCTCGTGATGCATTGGTGCGTCCCGATGCTGGGGTCATGCAGGGAGTTGCCATCGGGGGACGCGACCTGTGACGCGGGCGCGCGGCTGGCCGAGAGGGACCAAACGCTCTGACAGGACGGGGCGATGTTGATCATCACCACGACCCAGGGCTTTCCGACGCGCAGGGGTGACACCTGGTTGCGGAAGTAGAAAGGAGGAGGCCGCTCGTCAGCGGCGGTCCTTCGGGGGGTTCGGATCACGGCCGGGTTTGATGGTGTCCGAGTCGCGGATGCGGCCGTCCCGGCCGTGGATCCGGACCTCCCCGCCCCCTTGGTTGCGCACGGTGTTGCGGGCCTTAGCGATGGCCTCTCGCTGTGTGCGGCTGACCGAGCTCGCGGTTTTGGCGCCCGGCTTCTTTACCGCCCAGCGGCCGTCATCTGTTCGCACGACGTGCCTGCTCGTCGGCTTGCCCTTCGCCATGACATCCTCCCATCCGCAGGCAAAACGCCACGCTAAGTGTGCCGCTATCTGCTGCCGATGTCTATGATCGGCTCAGGAG
>DATLGM010000293.1:0-6290 GCA_035540515.1 Egibacteraceae bacterium
GTGCAGCGACAATCATCGCCGTGGTAGGCGACCCGACGCGGTTTGCCAACCCGTCGGTGTTCGCCTCGTTCAACGGCACCGCACCGATCGCAGCGTCGTCGGGTGACAAGGTCCGCTACCGGCTCAACCCCGGCGGCCAACGCCAGGTCAACAAGGTGCTGCACACCGCAGCCAAAACCCAGCAGCGACTGCCAGGTCGGGGTCGCGACTACTACCTGCGCCGCATCGCTGATGGCAAGCGATCCATGGAAGCAACGCGTGCGCTCAAGCGCCACATCTCCAACGCCGTGTACCGCACCCTGATCCGCGATCAACAACAGAGAGAGGTGGCTCGGGGAGGACAAAGGGAAACGACTCTTCTGACCTGAGGCCAAGCAGCGTGACCGGCTCGCATTCCCTCACACCGGCTCTTCGCTGAAGTCACTTCCCCGAGCCGCGATCACCGTACTCCCACCGCCGTCGCACGGGAAGAGCTCACCGGTGCCGGCCGCATCGTGCTGCCACGAAATCTCGTGCTCGGACTACCGCTTGACACAGAGAGGCTTCAATCCATGCCGCCCGCAAGTCGAGCCGGTTGAAATTTGGGGCGGCTCCAGCCCGTGATTTCAACCACCTCGGCCCCCGAGGTGCCACCGACGAGGTGCCGAGCTTCGCTGTTCAGCGCGAGCCGTCCGAATGATGAAGCGCGCCCCAGGCTGGCGGCCACTGTGGAAGTTCGACCCAGTTCGCGGGGCGGTCTGCTTGGCTCGCTCACGATGGGCCGGGCGGCAGCAGGCCCAACAGAGAGGATTCAGCGAGGACAGCCCGGCTAGCTCGCCATTGGCGTCCCGCACGCGGTCGCGTCCCGACTGGCCCCCCACGCGGCAGGTGACAGCCGGACTAGGGGCCTTCTTCGTATTCGTCACATTGGGCGGCGACCGTGGGGGTGCACACCACAAGCTCGGCCGGCAGGTGCGCAACGAACTGCTCGCCACCGACCGTGTAGTGCACGTCGATGCCCTTGCGAGTCCACATGCCAGGTTCGGTGACTTCGTAGCCGAGCACCAGCGCCCACGAGGTGAAGGTCGGGCCGGGTCGAGGGTCGATGGTGGCGCCCTCGGCCGGCATCAGCGTCCCGAAGTCGGGGTCGGTTGGGGGAAAGGTCGCGTCGAACTGGATTGCAGCGCTAGCGCGGTCATCTCCGGCGAGCAGCGCACCGACCGGTTTCAGCTCGTCGGGGTTGCCCACTGATACCACACGATCGATCGTCACTGGCTCTGAGCCGGAGAAGATCAGTTCGGTGAACCCGTCGCTGAACGGTGCTGACACTTGGACTGTGGGCACGACCGATCCCATGGGTTCGCCGGGGTCCAGCGGCCCGGTGGCGCGCTGCGCGCACCCGCTCAGCACCCCGACAACCATGGTGACCGACAGTGCGCCAGCGACCCGTGCCGCGTTTCCTCTGCTCACACCGACCCCCGTCGTGTTGCGTCAACGCCCGGTCTGGGCAGTCCGTGTCAACCAAAAGACGGTTGGGTGCAACGGGAGTCCTGCGCACCGGGGCGTGCGGTCAGCCGCGACTGAGAGGTCCTCATCGTCATCGACAGCACATCGCCACGCAAGCAGTCGGCCCGCCACCTGCTGTACCGCGGCGTCGGCGCGCTCGACTACAAGTGCATGCCCGGTCGACGGGCCGGGATGGAACCGGCAGTCTGTGACGGATGATGGGGTTGGCTCTGAGACGTGCCTGCAGCTGTGGCTAAGCGGGGGCGGCGACCACGAAGGCCGGCGGCTCGGACGAGCCCCGAAACCGCCCCGCCCAGCCGTCCACAGACTTGGCACCGAACCGAGGAGTTCGTCGACGGCGCGACGGCTCTCGACATGATCGCCGGCGGAGAAGCGTGGTTCGTGGAGGAGTGTGAGCGCGAGCCTGCGTTCGGCAACCAGCGGATGTTCGATGAGATTCAGGCCAGTCTTCTTGACGTCACGATGATGAAGAAGTTCGAACGCAAGAAGAAGGTGCCAACCGTGTTCGTGGCGGAGCGATGGGCGAATGATGAAGGTGCTACGGCAGTGCTCTTCGTCGAGCAAGGGCCGTACCCACGCGCGAATCCTGGTCCGCTGGAGTTTCCAGCTCGATAGCTGTCACCGCCGGACCGCAGTCGAGGTGGGCGCGGATACGTGCCTCTCGACTGGCAGACCTGGGACCGGCACTCTGTGACGGTGGTTGGTTTCCGCGCTGAGAACCGGCCTATTGCTCCGGGGTGCGACTTTGGGGGTGGTGGAAGTGCGGCAGTTTCTGCGTGACGCTCCCTGGCACTGGAAGGCCGGCCTGGTTTTGGGCGTTGTGTGGGTCGCCTGGGTAGTGACGGACGGCGGCTGGTTGTGGGGCGTGTTCGGAGCCGTTGCCCTGACGCTGCACGTGGTTGGCGAGGTAGCCCGTCAACGAAGACCTGCCGGCCGAGCGGAGGTCAGACGTACGGTAGGCGAGGCCGTTCGGCGTCCGGACTCGCGAGTCGCTGATGATGACGGGAGTAGGTGGCGAACAGGTGGTCCGTAGACGGTCCACGGCGACGGCAGAGGAGGCTCGCCTACAGGAGCGGCGGCGGCCGACGTATCTGCGTAGCGCCTTTTGGATGGTCGTTGGGTCAGCGGTGGCCTTGGTGTTGATGCGGTTCGTGGGCGCTGGGGCCGTGTATGCCTGGCTGGCCATCGGCGCCGGTTCGGTCGCATGCACGCTTGTCAGGGCGCGCTCAGGGCGGTGACCTATCAACCAACCGCCGCTCGGCTGGGCGTCGCGGAACCGGCAATCCATGCCGTCCGCAAGTCGAGCCGGTTGAAATTTGGGGCGTCTCCAGCCCGTGATTTCAACCACCTCGGCCCCCGAGGTGCCACCGACGAGGTGCCGTTACCCGTCGCCTTTAGGTCGATCAGACCAACTCGACGCCCACGCCGTTGGCATGAGCGGCAAGCGCTTGGAGGTCTGCTGCATCGCCCGTGAGGACGATGCCGTCGGGCTCGGCGACTGCGACGAGAACGGCGTCGACGGCGGACCCTCGCTGGGCAAGCCGACGAAGGTGCGCCGCGCGCCGGGCAATTTCGATGGGGAACTTGTCGTCGACGATGCACGTCTTGAGGAAGCGGTTGACGTTGGCATCACGTCCTGGTAGGCCGCGCAGCGATTCGAGCAGGACGACGGACGGGACAATGGGTGGCCACAGCTGCGCCGCGCGCAACGACCGCAACAGCGCCAGCGCGCGGGTAGACCGCTCTGCCAAGCGGCTGATAGCGCCGCTGTCGAGGACCAGCATGTCTAGCCGACTTGGTGCAGGGCGTGGTTCCTGATGCGCTGGGTGACAGCATCTGCACGAGACATCTGGCGTTGCGTGGGTTCCCCGATTTCCTCGCCTAGTTCTGCCAAGTACTCATCGAGAGCGTCGAGGGCACCGCGCCGCTCGAGCTCGGCCCGCACGGCCTGCTGGAGCAGTTCCGACGCCGGAAGCCCGTGCGCCTTCAGGGCCTCGTAGAGGTCGTCGGGCAGGTACACCTGGAGTCTTGGCATACGTCTAACTATACGCCTAGAGCAGGAGGACGCGAGGGGGCTTCACTGAACGATCGCCCAAGTGGATGGGTGCCGCTCTCCACTGCATTGCCGAGGGCATGCCGGCAGCACATGACGGGACAGGGCTAGAGGTCGATGGCGATGTCGCCGGCAGCCCTGGACAGGCGGTCATCGGTCGTGAGCAACTTGCCGGTCAGGGTTTGAGCGGCAGCGACGTAGAGCGCCTCTCTGGCTGGGATGTTGTCGCGCAGGGCCCAGGCTGCGGACAGAAGTGCGCCGGTGATCGGAAGGCGCGCCACATCGAGATCGGCAAGAATGGCGAGGCGCACCGACACTGCCTCCGCGGTCAGTTGCTCATCGCGATGCAACCTGGCAAGTGCGCAGATCACTTCGGCGTCGAGGGGCGCGACTGAGAACAGCTGTGCGTCCTCCAGATGCGTGCAGGCCCCGTGGCCGCGTTCGTTGTCCAGCAAGATGTCGACCGCCGCCGCGGCATCGAGCACGACGATCCAATGCGTCAGCACGTGCCGCCGCCACGGCGTCCGCTCCTGAGACGTTCGTGTCGACCGGTGGGAGCTGGTCGAGGCGACGCAGCCAGTCCTGTATCGACGGGCGGTTCGTGTGGGCCGTCAGGACGCGAGCGACGTACTGCTGAACGCTGAGACCTTCAGCGGCGGCTCGCCGCTTCAGCTCATCGTGTGCGCGATGCCATTGCGCGACGGTTTGCCCATGGAGAGGTGCCGATACGACGGCCGCAATGCAGCGAGCGGGAGACGGCAGCCAGGGCGGTCGACCTGCTCACCGCGGCGGCAGCGCTTGCCGCCGAACTTCCGCTGTACACCCGCACCGACGACTTCGACGCGTTAGATCATCTCATCGAGGTTGTTGTCATCTGAAGCTGCGAGGGGCCAGTGCCTACCGGCAGTCTGGTGTGAACCACCCCCCGCATCAGCCAGGGTGTTCGGGGGGAATGACGGCCGTCGCTGGCGGACCGGCAGCCCTTAGCGCCGATACACCCACTCGGAGTCCATGTGCATCGCACTGGAGCCCGAGGTGCTGTGCACGACTACGTGGAGCAGCACATTGTCCTCCTCCCCGGGCGGTGACACCGCGCGGATCATCGTTGACGACAGGACCTCCCAGTCGTTGGATTGGATCCCGCCGAACGTCACGGCCGTGATGCCGGTGAAGTTGCTTCCCGTGATGGTCACCTCGGTGCCGCCTTCGATCGGACCTTCGCCTGGCGACACCGACTCGACCACCGGAAGGGCGGGTGGGGCGACGTAGGTGAAGACCGCCGGGTCGCTCGTACCGGCCGCCGTGGTGACGACGACGTCGACCGGTCCGACGGTGCCGGCCGGCGCGAACACCCGCAGCTGGTCCGATGCCGACATGAACACGTAGGCGGGGGTCAGCCCGAACCGCACGTCGATCACATCGTCGAAGTGCTCACCGGTGATCGTGACCTGCGTGCCGCCGCTCGGTGCGCCGGAGTCGGGGCTCAGGGAGGTGATGACCGGCGGTGGTGGTACGTCCACGTAGGTGAACTCGCCGGCCGAGGTGAGCTCCGAGGTTCCTGCCGGTGTGGTGACGCGCACCGGGACGGTGCCGGGATCACCGGGGGGTGTCACGGCCGTGAGTGTGGTGGACGACAGGGACTCGAAGCCGGTCGCCGGCGTGTCGCCGAACGTGACCTGGGTGGCGCCGTCGAGGTCGGTGCCGGTGATGGTCACCTCCGTCCCCCCGCCGGACGGGCCGGAGTTGGGGCTGACGGCGGTGATTGCCGGCGGTGGTGGCACGTCCACGTAGGTGAACTCGCCGCTCGGTGTCGCCGCCGAGGTTCCTGCCGGTGTCGTGACCCGCACCGGGACGGTGCCGTCACCGGGGGGTGTTATGGCGGTGATGGTCGTGGATGACAGGGACGCGAAGGCGGCTGCCGGGGTGTCGCCGAACGTGACCTGGGTGGCGCCGTCGAGGTCCGTGCCCGTGATGGTGACCTCGGTGCCGCCGGCGGTGGGTCCGGACACCGGTGAGACCGCGGTCACGACGGGGACCGGAAGGGGGACCGGTTCGGTCAGGTACCGGTAGCGCGGCGACTCGACCCAGAGGCTGCGCCCGCCTGGTGAATGGACGAGGATGCGGACGCTGCCGACGCCCGGCGGCGCGATCGCGGTGACCCGCCGGTGCGAGTCGACGGTGAACTGAGCCGGCACGTCGCCGAACATCACGCTGGTGGTGCGCCGCAGCCCCGTGCCGCGGATCACGACTTCGGTGCCACCTGCGGCGTCGCCGGAGGACGGTGTCACCGTCGCTGGAGCAGGCCTCGGCACGTACCGGTACTGCCCCTGCGCCACCCAGGCGCTGCGGCCCGCCGGGGTGACCACCCGCACCTGCACGGCGCCCGGTTCAGCCGAGGCCGGGACGGCCGCGACGATGGTGCGGCGCGACTTGACCAGGAAGGGCACCGGACTGCCGCCGAACGTGACGGCCGTGGCGCCGCGGAATGCTGTGCCCTTGATCGTCACGAACTGACCGCCGCGCAGCGGGCCCGCCGAGGGTGTGAGCGAGGTGATCGCCGGCTTGGATGGCCGCGCAGTGGCCGCGGCCGCCGGCGCCCCGCCCATCAACGTCAGCAGAGCAACTGCCGCGATGAGGGCAGCAGCGCGCCGCACCATCGTCGCGGCCGTCCCGGCCTCGGCTGAACCGGGCGCCGTGCAGGTGCGGGTGGTCACCCCGGCGGGCCGCAGCG
>DATLGM010000294.1:0-12136 GCA_035540515.1 Egibacteraceae bacterium
TGGGTCCACCTCAACGACGACCTGTACGCCGATGTGGGACCGCTGCCGGCACATCGCGACTTCCGTGGCGGCAACGCCGGCCTGGGCGTGTTCATCCCCCACGAGCTCGCCGACGAGATCGAGTTCGTCGGCGGGCCGCAGACCCGCGGTGACATCCTCGAGGTCACCGGCGTGTTCCACCGCGTGGACGAGTCCACCGGCGAGGTCGCGATCCTGCGAGCGACCGACGGCTCACGCACGCCCGGCCAACCCCTGGAGCGGCCCACCTTGCCGGCACGCCGGGCCGTCGCCGTGGTCATGGCGTTGGTGATGGTCGCCGTCATCGTGGCCGAGCGCCGGCACAAGCGACGCGCCGCCGCCTGACCTCAGGTCTTGGCGCGGCCCATGCCCTTGGCCTGACCGGCAAGGTCGCGGCGGCCGGCGGCAAGCGAGGAGGGGCACAGCTCCTCCACGACGCAGTCCGCGCACCGGGGCCGCAGCGCATCGCAGATCCGCCGGCCGTGCAGGATGATCGACAGGCTCGCGGTAGGCCACTGCGCTTTCGGCAACAGCTTCATCAGGTCGCGTTCGATGCGCACCGGGTCGTCCGAGCGCGTGAACGCGAACCGGCGCGACAGGCGCTTGACGTGGGTGTCCACCGCGATGCCGGCGTCAGGGTCTGCGCGGTGCGCGTCGGGCGCCGCCGCTCCGAGCACCACGTTGGCGGTCTTGCGGGCGACGCCGGGTAACGCGATGAGCTCACGCATCGTCAGTGGGACCTCGCCGCCGTGCCGTTCCAACAGGGCCTGGCACACCCCCCGAACGCTCCGGGTCTTCTGGCGGAAGAACCCCGTCTGGTACAGGTCGGCCTGCAGCTCCTCCTCCGGAACCGCCAGGTAGTCCTCGGGCTTTGTGTACTTGCGGAACAACGTCGCGGTGACCTCGTTGATCTTCTTATCCGTGGACTGTGCGGACAGGATCGTGGCGATGAGCAGCTCGAACGGCGTCGTCCAGTCGAGCTCCACGACACCACCGTCGTACTCCTCGTCGAGCCGCTGGATGATGAACGGGGCGCGCAGCTTCTTCGGGCTGCGACGCGTCAGGGGGGCGTCGGCGTCGGGCATGGCGGCCGAGTGTAAGGCGGCCGCGCGCTGGGTCCGCCGTCAGCGACGGTCTGTGCCGGCGCCTTCGACCGGGAGCAGCACGCGGAACGTCGACCCCTCGCCCAGAACGCTGTCGACCGCCACCTCGCCACCGTGGCGCTGCACGGCGTGGCGGACGATCGACAGGCCGAGGCCCGTCCCGCCGGCCGCCCGACTGCGCGCCTTGTCGACGCGGTAGAACCGTTCGAAGACGCGGTCGCGGTCCGCCTCGGGGATGCCGATGCCGGTGTCGGTGACCTCCAGGCAGACCTCGCTGGGACTGCGCCGCAGCGTCACCGTCACCTGGCCGCCGTCACGGTTGTAGCGGACCGCGTTCTCGAGCAGGTTCGCCACGACCAGCCGCATGTCCGCCGGCGCCGCCACCACCGGCGCGGGCCGGTCACAGTCGAAGTCGATGGTGATCTGCCGGGCCTCAGCCAGGGCACCGATGCGGTCGGCTTGCACGCGCACGACCTCGGCGAGGTCGACCCGCTGGCGGGTCGCCGCCGCCGCCTCGTCCTCCTCAAGCCTGGCCAGGTCGAGCAACTCACGGACGAGTCGGCTGAGGCGGGTGGCCTCGATCTGGAGGCGCACGATCATGCTGCGCGCCCGCTCGGGGTCGCGGTCGACCGCCATGCCCAACGAGTCGGCGAGCGCTTGCATCCCGGCGACCGGTGTCTTCAGCTCGTGGGAGGCGTTGGTCACGAAGTCGCGCCGGATGGCCTCCAGACGGCGGCTGTCGGTGTCGTCGGTGACCAGCAGCGCGACGGAACCGGGGGCGGTCATCCCAGCGTGCGCGCACAGGTGCCGGTCCTCCCGCTCAACCTCGACATCGACGCTGCGCCCCGTCTCCATGCACTCGCCGACCGCATCGGCGAGCGCCTCCACGCCCAGGATCTGCAGCGGCGACCGCCCGGACCGCTTGCCCACCCCGAACAGCCTTTGCGCCACCGGGTTGGCATAGGTCAGCCCGTCGTCTTCGAACACCATGACGGCGGTGGGGATGGAGTCGAGCAGCCGCTCCCCGCGGGCGCGCTCCACGGCCAGGTCCTCGTACCGCTCCTGCAGGAACTCGTGCACGGCGTTCAGCTCTCGGGACAGCCGGCGCCAGCCCTGGCTGCCGCGCTCGACCCGCGGCGGTGCGCCTGCACCGGACACCAGCTGCCGGACCCGCGCGGTCGCGTCATCCAGTCGCCGCTCCATCACGACCGACAGCCCGATCGCCGTCGCCAGGCCGACGACGACGCCGACGATGATCGCCTCCACCGGCCGCCGCGCCAGGAGCGCGCCGAGCAGACCACACAACCCGGTCAGTCCCGGGACGACGATCAGCCATCGGCGCAGCATCCGCCCAGTGTCGCGCCTTGCTCGGGGTCAGTCGGTGAACTTGTAGCCCACGCCCCGCACGGTGAGGATCAGCCGCGGGTCGTGCGGGTCCTCCTCGATGCGACTGCGCAACCGCTTGACGTGCACGTCCAGGGTCTTGGTGTCCCCGACGTAGTCGCTCCCCCAGACCCGGTCGATGATCACGTCACGCGTCATGACCCGGCCGGCGTTGCGCAACAGCAGCTCCAGGAGGGTGAACTCCTTGGGCGGCAGGTCCACGGCCGTGCCCCGTACCGTCACCTCGTAGCGCTCGGGGTCCATGCGGACCCCGTTGACCTCGATCGCGCTGGACAGGTCGGGGATGTCCCACTCTCCGCCGCGACGCAGCACGGCGCGGACGCGGGCGGCCAGCTCCCGCATCGAGAACGGCTTGGTGACGTAGTCGTCGGCGCCCAGCTCCAGTCCGACGACCTTGTCGATCTCGGAGTCTTTGGCGGTCAGCATGATGATCGGCACGGCGCTGCCAGAGCGGATGCGCTTGCAGACCTCCGTCCCGGACAGACCCGGAAGCATCACGTCCAGCAGCACCAGGTCGGGCCGCTCCCGCTCGAACAGGGTCAGCGACTCCGCACCGTCGCTGGACGCGACGACGTCGAATCCCTCCGCCGCCAACCCGTACTCGAGCGCGTCCACCAGGGCCGGCTCGTCTTCCACCACCATGACCTTTGGCATACGTCGGTCAGTGTAGGAAGGGTCGGTTGGGCGCAGCGGCCGTGCACGCTGCTTCTGCGCACCATTTAACCCAACGGACACGGTGCTGTTGCCAGGCTGTCGTTCCTGTCGCCAGTTGTTCACCACGGCTAGGATCGCACCTTCCGCAACGGGGCCAAAGGTGCGACATGCAGAAGCTTCGCCGCGAGTACCGGGAGGGGCTGTCCGGGCTCGAAGATCGCATGCTGAGCATGGGCGGTCGTGTGCTCGAGATGCTCACCGAGGCGATGGCCGCGCTGGAGACCCACGACGAGGACAAGGCCGCGGTGGTCATCCGCGCCGACGACCTCCTCGACGAGCAGTACGAGGACGTGCACGAGACGATCCTCACGCTGTTGGCGCTGCAAGCCCCGGTCGCCAAGGACCTCCGGCTGCTGTCGGCCTTCCTGCACTCCAACATCCACTTGGAGCGCATGGGTGATCTGTGCGTGAACATCAGCAAGATCGTCACCCTGGTCGATCCCGGCGCCGGCGACCCGGAGCTGATGGCCCAGGTGCAGGAGATGGGCCAGCACGCCCGCCGGGTGATCGAACGGTCGCTGGACGCTCTGGCCAAGCGCGACCTGTCCATCGTCCAGACACTGCCCGAGCTCGACGACCCGCTGGACAAGCTCAACCGCGGACTGTTCAAGCGGATGGTGCGCCTGGGCATCGACGACGAGGCGAAGCTCGACTGGGCGATGCGGATGGTCCTGGTCAGTCGCTACCTCGAGCGGATGGGCGACCACGCCGTCGACATCGGCGAGCAGGTGCACTTCGTCGTCACGGGCGAGAACGTCGAGTTCGCCTCCAACTCGCCGGAGTAGCTGCCCGGGGTTCCAGAAACCCGCGCCGGCGCGGGTTTCTTCGGGGGCAGGGCGCCGGCGGCCCCCCAAAACCCGCGCCCGCGCGGGTTTTTCTGGGGGGCAGGGCGCCGGCGGTTCCAGAAACCCGCGCCGGCGCGCGTTTCATCGCGGGCTCGTCCTGAGCAGCAGCAGCGCCGCCCCGCCGAGGGCCGTGATTTGCAGCCACGGCACCGACGCCGGCCACGCAGGGACGTGAAGGCCCGTGATCGCAACCGCCGCCCAGCCGACGACGCACAGCACGACCGCGACGACCACTCGCGGCCCTGAGTCGGTGACGGCCCAGCGGGCCGGGGGTTGCTCGAATCGTCCGAGCGCCAACACCACGGGAAGCGTCACGAGCGCATTGACCACGACCCACGCCAGGCGCGCGGCCCACCAGGTGCCCGAACCGACCGCCGGCGCCGGCCACATCCCGGGCAGGACCAGCGAGAGGGTGACCACCACCGGCGCCAGCAGGTGCCACAGGTAGATCGTCATCGCCCGCGACCCGACCACCGCGACCGGCACGTACCGGCCGGGAGCGGCCAGCCACGTCCGCAGCCGCTCCGCCGTCGCGAACAGCACGCCGATCTGCACGGCGGCGAGCAGCGCCAGCGCGAGCGTCGGCGGCAGCGTGTTGCTCCGCGCCTGACCGGTCACGCCGACCATGGCCACGGGATACCAGCCGACGGCCGTGACCACCATCAACGCCACGAGCGCCACGCCGGCGACGACTGTCCCTGTCCACCGGCCGGCGGCCGTGCGGGTCGCGTCCCACCACCGGCCAGCGAGCCCGACCGGCGCCCACCACAGCAGGTAGTTGACCCACACCCACGAGGGCTCGATCGACGAGACGTAACCAGTGGCTGCCGCGACCACGTCAACGGTCAGCGCCGCCATGACAAACCCGAGCATCACCGTCACGGTTCCGAACCGCTCGGCAAGCCTGTCGAGCGTCGGCAGAAGCGCCGTGAGCACCACGTAGATCGCGAGGAACCACAACACCAGCCCGATGCCACGGGTCGCGGCCAGCAACGAGCTGTCCAGTCCCAGTAGGTGGTCGCCGACTTGTGTCAGCAGGGTCCAGAACGCGACCACGATGAGCGTCGGCCACAGCAGCCGCCACACCCGGCGCGCGACCCAGCCGCCGGCGGTCCCGCCACGCTCGCGGTGGCGCCGCCACGACGGCACGCCGGCGGCGAAGCCGGCGACCATGAACAGCGGGATCACCTGGAACAGCCAGGTGAGATGCGCTGCGCCGGGCAGCACCGCGAGGACGTCCCGGACCATCAGCCCGTCTGGTCCCGCCACCGGTTCGGCGACGAGCCAGTGACCGACGGCGACCGCGACCATCGCCAGCGCGCGCGCCGCATCGAGCGCACGGTCGCGACCGGCAGCGAGCCGGTCCACCGACGCCTGGTCGAGCTGCGCCATGTCGCTAGCGCCGCAACGCCTGGACGAGCCGGTCGCACTCCTGCACGGTGTTGAAGAAGTGCGGACCGACTCGGATGCCCGAGCCCGGCCGGAAGTCGACGATGATCCCCTCGTCGATCAAGCGCCGGCTGACCGTCTCGGTTTCGTCTCCTAGGTACAGCGTGACCGAGCCGGCGCGCGCCTCGGCGTCCGTCGGCGTCCTGACGTCCACCCCCCGCTCAAGCGCGCCCTCCACGATGCGGGCGGTCAACGCCAGCGACGTCGCACGCACCCGTACCGGCGTGACCTCTGTGATCGCCTTGTATCCCTCGCGGGCGCTGTACAGCGACGGCATGCCGGGGGTGCCGCCGAGCCACCGCAGCGCCCCGTCCGCCGGCTCCCACTCGGGTGTGAACGCGAACGGCCGCGCGTGCCCGAGCCACCCGACATCGCCGGCCGGCAGCGACTCGAGCAGGTCGGGGCGGACATACAGGTACCCCACACCTGGACCGCCGCACAGCCACTTCACGCTGCCGCCGACGTAGAAGTCGCAGCCGATGCGAGTCACATCGACCGGCATGTGTCCCATCGCGTGGTAGCCGTCTACCAGACACAGCGCCCCGACCCGGCGGGCCGCTGCCGCGATCCGCGCCACGTCGACGACGGCCGAGGAGCGGAACAGCACATGGCTGACGATGACCAGGGCCGTGCGCTCGTCGATGGCATCGCAGAACGCCTCCGCGTCGATGGCCACCCCGTCGGTCGGCACGACCACCGGCCGAGCGCCACGGCGCTCCTCGACGGGGATCAGGTAGTGATGGGAAGGCCAGTCCGCGTCGGCCAGGACGATCCCGTCGCGTCCGCTGCCGTAGTCGACCGTCGACAGCACCATGGCGGTCAACGTCGCGACGTTCTGGTGCACCGTCACGCTTCCCGTTGGCGCCCCCATGAGGCCTTCGAGCAGGCCGCAGACGGCGCGCACCTCCGGCAGCCAGTCACCCCAGGCCTCGACGCCCTTGGTCTCCCATAGGCGCGCAAACTCCCCGAGTGCAGTCGGCACGGTCGCCGGCATGGCACCCAGGGAGTTGTTGATCAGATACGTGCAACGCTCGACGGTGGGGAACCGACGCCGCCAGACGGTGACCTCCTCGGCGGTCAGGGGCTGGGCGCTCATCCGCGGAGGATACGGGGCGGCCGAACGGCCGAGGTGAGGACCTCCTGGTAGCGAGGACTAGCCGAACCGCCCCGTGACGTAGTCCTCGGTCCGCGGGTCGGACGGGTTCTTGAAGATGTTCTCGGTCCAGTCCAGCTCGACCAGGCGGCCCGACCGGCGGTCGTCCTGCTCGGACTGCACCTCGGTGGTGAAGAACGCCGTCTTGTCGCTGACGCGAGCGGCCTGCTGCATGTTGTGGGTCACGATGATGATCGTGTACTCCTGCTTGATCTCCTGCATCAGGTCCTCGATGCGCCCGGTGGCGATCGGGTCCAGCGCCGAGGCAGGCTCGTCCATCAAGATGACCTCGGGCTCCACGGCGATCGCGCGGGCGATGCACAACCGCTGCTGCTGACCGCCGGACAATCCGTAGGCCGAAGCCTTCAGCCTGTTGCGGACCTCGTCCCACAGTGCCGCCTTGCGCAGCGACTGCTCCACCAGGTCGTCCATGTTCCCCTTGTAGCCGGCGATCCGGGGACCGAACGCCACGTTGTCGTAGATGGACTTCGGGAAGGGGTTGGGCTTCTGGAACACCATCCCGATCCGGCGGCGCACCTCGACCGGGTCGACGGCAGGGTCGTACAGGTCGGCGCCGTGGAACTTGACCGACCCCTCGACCCGTGCGGTCTCGATGAGGTCGTTCATTCGGTTGAAGCAGCGCAGCACCGTCGACTTTCCACATCCGGACGGGCCGATCATGGCGGTGATCTCGCGCTTCTTGATGTCCAGCGAGACGTCGGAGACCGCACGGAAGTCGCCGTAGTAGACGTTGAGGTTGCGGACCTCGAACACGGTGTCGGCCGAGTCGGGACGCGGGTTGCCGTTGGGGCTGCCCACGTCGAGCGTGAGGCCCTGAGCCTGCGGCGGCTGCACTGGCGCGGACGTCGGTGCGGTCATGGGGTCACCACTTTCGTTCATAACGGTTTCTCAAGAAGATCGCGAAGCCGTTCATCACCACGATGAGGGCGACGAGGATGAGGCTGGCCGCACCGGTCAGCTGCAGCCACTCCGGGCCAGGCTGGCGGGCCCAGTTGAAGATGACCATCGGCAGCGCCGTGAAGCGCCCGGCGTAGATCTGCTCGAAGAATCCGGACGCCCCGGCGAAGAACACCCCGGTGACCGCCCCCACCACCAGCAGCGGTGCAGCCTCACCCAGCGCACGTGCCAGCGACAGCACCGTGCCGGTGAGGATCCCCGGCGTAGCGGCGGGCATGACGTGGTGGCGGATCGACTCCCAGCGCGTGGCGCCCAGTGCCAGTGCACCCTCGCGGATGCCGGCGGGAACGGCGCGAAGCGCCTCTTGCGAGGTGATGATGACGATCGGCAGCACCAGCGCCGCCAGCGTCAGGCCGCCGGCGATGACGGTCCGACCCCCGGTCACGCCACCGAGTGCCTGCACGAAGATCGCGAGACCCAGCAGGCCGTAGACGATCGAAGGGACGCCGGCGAGGTTGCGGATGTTGATCTCGACGATCCGTGCGAACCGCGTGTTCCCTGCGTACTCCTCCAGGTACACCGCGGCGCCGATGCCGATCGGGAACGACACGATCGCGACGATGAGGCCGAGCATCAGCGAGCCCTTGATGCCCTGCCAGACGCCGGCCATCTCGACGTTGGTGTTCAGCCCGCTGGTCAGGAACTGAACCGGCCGGGCGAGCAGCACGTTGCTTCCCTCGGCCCACATGTCCCAGACGAGCGCCAGCAATGTGAGCAGCGCGAGGCTGAGCGCCCCCACGAGGAACCAGCGGAAGGTCTGCCCCTTGACGTCGGTGCCCTGGCGTCGCAGGGAGGCCGCCGCGTCGCGGGCGTCGGTGAACGGCGGCGTGATAGCGGCCATCAGTACTTCTCCCGGATCCGCCGCACGAAGCGGTCCCCGACCATGTTCAGCGACAGCGTGATCACAAACAGCAGCGTGCCGATGAAGAACAGGCTCTGAAAGGCATTGTCCGCGCCCTTTACCTGGTCGGTCCCCACGCCGAGTGCCGCCATGGCGGCGGTCATGGTCTGGCCGGGCTTGAACACGTCGAGGGAGAACAGCGACCCGCCAGTGGCACCCGATGCGATGGCCACCACCATCGTCTCACCGAAGGCCCGTGAAACCCCGATGACCATCGCCGCGACGATCCCGGAGATCGCTGCGGGGAACACGACCTTGGTGACGGCAGTGACCTTGCGGCTGCCCAGGCCGTAGGCGGCCTCACGCAGTGACGCAGGGACCGCGCGCATGGCGTCCTCGGCGACCGAGGCCACCAGCGGCAGCGTCAGGATCCCCACGGCCACCCCCGCGGCGGCGAGGTTGAAGTAGGTCACATCGCTGACCAACCGGGTGAGCAGTTGCGGCGTGATGAAGCTCAGTGCGAAGTAGCCGAGCACGACGCTGGGGATTCCAGCAAGGATCTCCAGGATCGGCTTGATGGTGCGCCGGACCCGAGGCCGGGCGTACTCGGACAGGTACACGGCGGCACCCAACCCGAGTGGCACCGCGACGAGCATCGCGATGCCGGTGACGAGCAACGTGCCCACCACCAACGTCCGGACGTCGAACAACCCGCGGCGAGGGAACCACCCGATCTCGAACAGGGACCCGAGTTCCACGGACGCGACGAATGAGATCGCTTCTCGCAGCAGCGAGAGGATGATGAGCGCGGTGACGATCACCGAGGTCCAGGCCATCGCCTGGAACAGCGCCCGCATCAGGCGCTCCTTGCGCCGCTTGGCTGCGCTGCCCTGCAGATCTGCTGCGGTCAGCGCCCCCGGGCGGTCGGTGCTCAGTGCTTGTGCCATGGCCCTTCCTGTGTGGTGGCGGCGGGGTCCCCGAGCCTTTGGGACCCCGCCGCCGGGATGGGAGAGGATTCAGCCCTCTCGCGTGCCGGTCTCTCGGTTCTCCCACGCCTGCTGCGTGGCCTCGATCTCGTCTTGCGGCAGGTCGACGTACCCCACTTCTCCGACGGCGCCGAAGCCCTCCTCGCTCATGTACAGGTCGACGTAGTCGGCGACCGCCTGCTTCGACTCCGCCTTGGCGGCGTCGACGTAGATGAACAGCGGCCGGGCGAGCGGGAACTCACCGCTGGAGATGGACTCCTCGGTGGGCTCGACGCAGCCGTCGCCCCCATCGACCGGCAGCGGCTTGATCGCGCCCTCGTTGCCGGCAACGAACGCGTACCCGACCCATCCCAGCGACGTCTCCGTGCCTGAGATGCCCTCGATGATGACGTTGTCGTTGGGCGACGACTGGTAGTCGGGGCGGGCCTCCTCTTCCTGCCCGCGCTCCTCAGCGATGTCGCCGAAGGCCAGCTCCACGAAGGAGTCGTAGGTCCCCGACTCCTCACCCGGAGCCGTCACGACCAACGGGGCGTCGGGAAACTCCGTGTCGGAGCCCAGCTCGGTCGCCAGGTCTTGCGCATCGCTCCAGTTGTCGAAGCCAACCGACTCAGGGCCCAGCAACGCGTACAAGTCCGCGTAGGACAGGCACTCGACCTGGTCGTTCTGCGTCGAGGTGACCACCGACAGTCCGTCGATGGCGACCTTGAGCTCGATGAACTCGATGCCGGCATCCTCACAGGCCTGGATCTCTTCTTCCTTGATGGGGCGGGACGCGTCGGTGATGTCCGCGCCGCCCGAGCAGAAGATCTCAAAGCCGTCGCCGGTGCCCGGGCCGTCGACGCTGATGGCGACGTCCGGGTTGTCCTGGTTGAACTTCTCGGCCACCCGCGCCGAGATGGGTTCGACCGTCGAGGATCCGGTAACGGTCACCTCGCCGCCGCCCTCCCCGCCTTGCGCGCTGGTCTGGGTCGTGCTGTCGCCACCGCCGCAGGCGGCCGCGACCAGGGCCAGGACTGCGACGAGAACCAGCAGGAACCGCCGGTTGTTGCTCACAAGCTCTCCTCATGTCTGCGGGTAGGGGCCCGCCCGTTTGACGTACGGCACGACCGTAGGTGCGTCGGGTGGCCCGCAAGCGTGAGGAAGGTGAACGAAACGTTGCGGTGGCTGGGCGTGTGGTCCAGGCGAACAACCGGAGGCGTCACGGCGGCCAGGATGCGTCAGCCAGGTGATCAGACGGCGGTGCGAAGGTGAACGCGACGTGAACAGGTGCGCCTGTCCTGTGGACGATCGACGGTCATCTGGGGATTTGTCGGCATCGGGCGGTCGCGGCACCATCTCGCCGTGATCACGCAACGTTCACCTGCGCCGGGCGTGTACTGGCCCAAGGACCGGTCCGTGCAGTCGTCGGACGGCGCCACCATCACCTACACCTTCCTGGGGCCCGCCGACGGCCGCGTCGTTGCGTTGTGCTCAGGATTCTTGTGCCCGGACACGTGGTGGTACCACCTGGCCCCCGCGTTGGAGACCGCCGGTCACCGCGTGCTGCTGTTCCACTACCGCGGCATCGCCTCGTCCACCCTGCCGGCCGTCGTCGGTCCGGACAGCTTCACGGTCAGGCGATACGCGATGGATCTGTCCGAGATCGCCGAAGAGGAAGGGCTCGACGACCTGGTGCTCGTCGGCCACTCGATGGGCGTACAGGTGATGCTCGAGGCATACCGCCTGCTACGCGAGCGCGTGTCCGCCACCGTCGCGCTGACCGGCCCCTACGCCTCGCCGATCCACACGATGTACGGCCGGCGCGAGATGATCTACGTCTACGAGGCAACACGCCGGTTGCTGTCGATGACGTACCCGCCGGTGCTGCGACTGGCCTGGCGCAGCGCCTGGCAGTACCTGCCGTTCCTCACGATCGGTCGGGCGCTGCGGGCGTTCGGACCGCTCACCAGCGACGCAATCGTCGATTCGTACGTCCGGCACGCCGCCCAGATGGACCCTCGGCTGGTGATCCGCATCGCCGAGGGCATGCATGCCCACGACGCGATGGACGTACTGCCCACGGTCGCCGTGCCGGCGCTGGTCGTCGTCGGGGACAAGGACCCATGGTCGCCCCCATCCCTCGGCCACGACATGGTCCGCGAGATGCCCGATGCCCGGCTGCAGACGATCCCCGGCGGGACGCACGGCACGATCCTGGAGTACCCCGAGGAGGTCAACCGGCACGTCCTGGAGTTCCTCACCGACCTGGACAGCGGGAGGAACCGCACCGCCTGACGTCGCTGACCGGCGCCCCGACGACTCCGTGGACGGACATCTGCAGCGGATGGTTCACCTCGACTGACAGCGGCTTCACCGTCACCGCAACCTTCGCTGCCGACCTGTCGACCCGTACCGAGAGTGCCTACGCCGCCTCGTGGTGGGTCGACAGTTGCCGATACACGCTGTCGATGAGCGATCCGGTCGGTGACGGCCGCTACGAGGTTGGTCCAGTCATCGTGAGCGCGCCCGGCCTGACGCAGCTGACCGTCAGCTGCGAGCCGGAGACGCCGACGCCGTGCAGCCCCGAGATCCCGGTCGTGCAGTGCACCGAGGCACCCCCTCAGACGCACTATGTGCTCGACGACGACGCGGTCACGATTGAGGGG
>DATLGM010000295.1:0-14166 GCA_035540515.1 Egibacteraceae bacterium
GCCCAAGCAGCGGTCGACGCCGCCCCGCGCGGCCGCCAAGCGCGGGAAGGGCAAGCGGCCCGGACCCGCTCGCCGGCGCTGACGCCCAGCCGTGCTCGCCGACGCCCTTCCGGCGTTGCACTGCCCGATGTGCCGCACGACGCTGTCGTTGCAGGCCGCCGTCGTGCGGTGCATCCGCGGCCACACCTATGACGTGGCGCGACACGGGTACGTCTCGTTGCTCACCGGCGCCGGCAGCGCCAGCCACGCCGACACCCCCGGGATGGTCGCCGCACGGGAGCGGTTCTTGGCCGGCGGGCACTACGACCACTTCACGTCCGGCATCACACGGGCGGCTGCAACGGTGGGCGCCGACGGATTCGTGGTGGACGCCGGCGCCGGCACGGGCCGGCACCTCGCCGCGGTCGTCGACAGGGTGGGCGCCGACGGGATCGCGCTGGACCTGTCAAAGCATGCGGCTCGCCGCGCCGCGCGGGCGCACCCAAGGGTCGGGGCGGTGGTCTGCGACACGTGGCAAGCCCTGCCGGTTCGCGACGGCGTCGCCTCGCTCGTGCTCGACGTCTTCGCTCCGCGCAACCCGCCCGAGTTCCACCGGGTGCTTCGACCAGGCGGCCACCTGATCGTCGTCACGGCCCGCGCCGACCACCTGCGCGAGCTGACCGACCCCTTGGGGCTGCTGACCGTCGCGCCCGACAAGGACCAGCGGACCGACGACGTGCTCACCTCGCGGTTCCGCCTGCTCGACCGCGTGGCGCTTACCGCCCATCTGGAACTGCCACACGACGCGGTGAACGACCTGGTGCAGATGGGGCCCAGTGCCTGGCACACCGACCCCGAGACCGTCCGCCGCCGCATCGCCGACATGCCGGGACCGGTCCAGGTCACGGCCGCGGCGTCGCTGTCGGTGTACCGGGCGGTGTGACTCAGCCGTCGAGCCGCTGCAGGAAGTCACGCGCCACTGGCGCGGCGACCCCGCCACCGCCACCGCCGCGCTCGACGATCACCGCGAACGCGAGGTTGCCGCGGTAGCCGATGAACCACGCATGGGTCCGGTCGGTGTTGTCGAACTGCGCACTGCCGGTCTTGCCGAACACCTGCTGCCCCGGCATCCGAGCAGCGGTGCCCGTCCCGTTGTTCACCACCGCCGCCATCATCTGCGCCAGCCGCTGCTGCGCGGCGTCGCCGAGCGTGTGAACCACCTCGGACGGCTCCGCCGCCATCAGCTTGGGCGGGCGGTACTCCCCGGTCGCGGCAGTGGCGGCAACCGACGCCATGTGCAACGGGCTGACTTCGACGTTGGCCTGGCCGATCGCTGCCCTGGCCAGCTCGGGATCGCTCTGAGGACGGGGGAAGGCGCCGCCCGCCACGCCGATCGGAAGCTCGAGGTCGCGACCGAACCCGAACTGCCGCGCTTGCCGGGTCATGGCATCGGCGCCCACGTGCATGCCGAGGCGCGCGAACGTGGTGTTGCAGGACACCGCGAACGACCGCTGGAAGGTGACCTGGCCGTACCCGGCATTGCCGGCGTTGCTGATCGGCCGGTTGCCGACCTCGATCTCGGCGGGGCAGCGGACGTTGCGTCGCGGGCGCCACCCCTGTTCGAGCATGGCGGTCGCGGTCACGACCTTGAACGTCGATCCCGGCGCGTAGGTGCCGCTGAGCGCCCGGTTGAACCCGTCGGACGGTGTGCTCGCGGCGGCCCGGACCGCGCCGTTGCGCGCGTCGATGGCGACCAGGGCTGCCGGCGAAGGGGCCTGGCGCAGTGCGCGCTCGGCCAGGCGCTGCATCCGGATGTCCAGGGTCAAGCGCACCGCCTCGGGGTTCTCGCCTCGTTGGAACCCGAAGGACCGCACAAGCCCGAGGTCGTCGAGCAGGCTGGCTTCGCGTGCGGGCTTGCCGGCCAGCTGCTCTTCGAAGGCGGCCTCGATGCCGCTGCGCCCGACGCGATCCCCGGCGCGGTACGGCTCACCGAGGTTCTCAAGCTGCTCGGCGGTGATCTCGCCGAGCGAGCCGAGGATCGAATCGGCGAGGTCACCGTGGGGGCGCTGCCGTTGCTGCTCGCGACGGAACACCAGACCCTGGATCGGGTACAGCCGTGGCCGCAGCGCCTCGAACCGCGGGGGAGACAGCTCGGCGACGGCGTAGAAGCCATCGCGGTCGAGGTCGTCACGGCGCAGCAGGCGTCGGACGCGTTGCATGTCGGCGTCGGTGGTCTGGCGCAGCACCCGCCGGACGGCCCGGGGGCGCGCGACACGCCACGGCTCCAACCCCACCAGCACCACGTCACGACTGCGCACCAGCGGCCTGCCGTCCTGCGCCAGGATGGGGGCACGGACGGGGAACACCCGCGAGCGGTCGAACCGCCCCGTGGGTGTCAGGTCGGGATGCACCGTGGGATACCACCAGCGCACCTTCCACGGGGGATTGCCTTCGTCACTGCGGGCCAGCCGCAGTGCTCCGGTGTACCGGTAGGTGTCCAGTCCGTCGATCTCCCAGGTTGCGTCGAACCGCACCGTCGCGCTGTCGCCGTCGACCTGGGGTGCGTCGGGGTAGTAGCGCGCCTCGGTGATGCGCAGCACCTCGTTGGCCTGCCGGTGGACGCCGGCGGCGTCCAGCGACTGGTCGATCGTCAGTGCCTGCAGCCGGTCCCAGTTCTCGCGCTCCCATGCCCGGAGGAACTGACGCGCGACCTGACGGATGTCGTCGGTCGGGTCTTCGGTCGGTGTCGGGGTGGGTTCCGCCTCGGGCACCACGCCGTTCCGGCCGGCGACGTAGGCACCGCCGGCGGCCATGGCGAACCCGATGAGCAGTGCCACGCCGACGATGACACCGGAGCCGCGTGCGGGGCGCATGTCAGCGATCGTAGGCGTGACGGAACTGCACGCTCATCCGCGGACCGGCGCGGCGCACCTTCGGCACCGCATGGTCCCAGGTGCGCTGACACGACCCGCCCATGACCAGCAGGTCGCCGCGGTCGGGGAGCAGCGAGACCGACGCCCCGCCCCCCTTTGGCCGCAGCCGGAACGGACGGGGCTCGCCCAGCGAGATCAGCGCGACGGTCGCGGACTCCATCTCGCGGGCCACCCGGTCGCCATGCCATGCGACGCTGTCGCTGCCGTCGCGGTACAGATTCGTGCCGATCTGCGTGAACGTGACGCCGTAGCGTTCGCTGAGCGCCGCGGCCATGTCGATCAGCACGGGCACAGGGGGCGGCTGCTCGTCGAGCGTCCAGCGATGCGTCAGGCGCGGCTCGGCGACTCGCTTCTCGTACATCCACATCGAGCGCTGCCGCCACGGGGTGAGCTCCATCAGCTGCCCGAACAGCTCGTCGGCGCCGGCGACCCACGCGGGCTGGTGATCGATCCACGCATCGTCGCCGAGCTCGCGGCGCCTGACACCGGAGAACGAACGGTCGAAGTCGACGGCTCCCACGGCGAACAGTGACGGTTGCCACCGGAGATCGTCGTTGGCGCTCACCGTCCAATCGTAAGGTCGCCGACCTGGTCCGGCAGGAGCGGTACGGTGCGGGCGTGCCGGCTCCTGCGCAGCTTCCTCGGGTCGTCGCGACGCGGTACGTGTTGCCGCTGCGCGAGGGCGGCTCCCTTCCGGGGCTGGTCGAGGCCGATGACCTTGGCACCTACGTCGTGAAGTTCCGCGGCGCCGGCCAGGGGCACAAGGCACTGGCGGCCGAGGTCATCGTGGCGCAGCTCGCCCACGCCGTGGGGCTGCGCGTACCCGACCTGGTCACGATCACCATCGACGACCAGCTGGGGCGCGCCGAGCCCGACCCGGAGATCCAGGACCTGCTGCGCGCCAGCCGGGGCCTGAACCTGGGCGTCGACTACCTACCGCGCTCGATGGGCTTTGACCCCGCGGCGGATTCGGTTGCCGCCGACCTGGCGGCGACCATCGTGTGGTTCGACGCGCTGGTCCTCAACGTCGACCGGTCGTGGCGCAACCCGAACCTGCTGTGCTGGCACGGGGACCTGTGGCTGATCGACCACGGCGCAGCGCTGTACTTCGCGCACAGCTGGGAGACCAGCGACCGTGCCAGGAGCCGCGAGTACGACCATGCCGCCGAGCACGTGCTGCTGCCGATGGCCAGTTCGATCGCCGCGGCCGACGAGCGGACCGCAGACCGTCTCGACGGTGACGTCATCGCAGCGGCGGTCGCCACCGTGCCGGACGACTGGCTGGTGCCGGAGCCGCCGTTCGCCTCGGCCGACGACGTGCGCCGCGGCTACGTCGACGTCCTGATGGGGCGCCTGGACAATCGGAGCGCGTGGGTGCCGGCGCTGGAGGGCCATCGTGTCACCGTATGAGTGGACGGTCCTGCGGGTCGTGCCGCGGGTGGAGCGCTGCGAGTTCGTCAACGCCGGTGTGGTCGTGTACTGCCAGCAGCTGGACTTCCTGCAGGCGGCGGTCGCCCTCGACGAACGACGGCTGCGGGCGCTGGACCCGGAGGTCGACGTGGCAACGGTGCGCCGGCACCTGGACGCCGTGCGCCGGCTGTGCGCCGGAGACCCGGACGCCGGCGCCAACGCCGCTCGCCCGCAGGGCGAGCGGTTCCGCTGGCTGGCGTCGCCGCGTTCGACCGTCGTGCAGTGCGCTCCGGTGCACACGGGGGTGACGACGTCACCCGCCGACGAGCTGACGCGCCTGCTGGACACGATGGTGCGGCTGCCGGCGGAGTGACTGCAGCACGCCGTCAGCGTTGCACTTCTTCGGGCTCTTCGTACCAGCGGACGCGGTCACCCACTCGCGCGCGCAGCTTCCACCGCCGGGTCTTCGGCACGTCCTCGGCGTGCTGCAGCAAGCGCTTGCTGCCGACGAAGGGGTCGTGCTCGGCGTTGGCGGGCACGTGCGATTGCAGCGTGCCTTGGTCCAGCAGCGCTCGCAGGTTGCCGGTGACCGTCCGCCACCACCCCCAGTCAGAACCGAGCACCTCGCCCCACCGGTCCAGGCCGATGGTGCCGGGCTCGTCTCCTTCAGCCACGGCGTGCGCCGCCAGCAGATACACCGCGTCGTGGACGTCCTTTTCGTTGATCTTGACGACCTGCAGCTTTGACAGCAGCAGGTCGGTGATGTCCAGCGTCACGGGCAGCCGGTCGATGCGATCGGCGAAGTGCAGCTCGTGGCACATCGTCAACCGGTCGACGACGACGTCGACGCTTGTCGTGCCGTCGGGCGCCTGGAAGTACATCTGGCGGTGGCCGTACAGCGCATTGAACCGCTCGTCGCCGACGTAGCCGAGGTCGGTCAGGACGGCGACCACCTCGCGCGCTTGGCGGGACGTGCAGGCGAAGTCGATGTCCTGCTCGCTGTAGGCCCGAGGCGGGAACTCGCTGGTCGCGTGCCGCACGGCTTGTCCTCCGAACAGCCGCAGCGCCACCCCCCGGTCCGCCGCCGCGGCCGTGGCGTCGACAGCGAGCCGGTAGGGGCCGGTCATGTCAGCACGAGCCCGTCCTGCTTGTCGGCGGCGATCCGGGTCTCGTCGCGGTTGGTCGGGTTGCCGAAGCCGCCGCCACCCGAGGTCTCGACGCGGATGACCGAGCCGGGTTGGAGCAGCAGCGTGACCTTCCTGGGGACATCGAGGCGACGGCCGTCGGGGTCGAAGAGCTCGATCTTCGTCGGCGCACCGTCCGCACCGCCCAGCACGCCATTGGGTGGGAATCGGGAGTCGGTCTGCTCGCCGTAGACGGTGGCCATCTGCGGGATGTCCAGCACCTCGTACTCGCGGCGCAGACCAAGACCGCCGTTGTGCTCGCCGAGGCCCTGTGAACCAGGGACCAGCTCGCTGCGCCAGATCCGCACGGCATAGTCGGTCTCCGCGACCTCGGTGGGGAGCAATGCGACGTTGGACATGTACGTGTCGACGCCGTCGAGCCCGTCACCGTCTCGGTGCGCGCCCATGCCGCCGCCGACGACGTCCATCATCACCGTCGCCCGGCCGGTCTTCGGCGACACGCTGTCGAGGTTGACGTCGAAGAACGTCACCGTGCCGCTGGCGACCGCCTTCTCGGGCCACAGCGACGACGCGGCGCGCAACAGCGTCTCGGCCAGCCGCTGACAGGTGTTGTGGCGGACCGACACGGCCGCCGGCGGGTTCGGGTTCAACACGTTGCCACGCGGGCAGGTGATGTCCACCGTCCGCAGGATCCCGTCGTTGGTTGTCATGTCGGGGTCGGTGATGGCGCGGAGCAAGAAGACGACCGACGCGCGCGTGCTCGCCCAGGGCACGTTGAGCGCGCCCGGGATCTGCTGCGCCGTTCCAGAGAAGTCGACCGACAGGTTGTCGCCGTGCTTGGTGATGCGCACGTGCAAGCGGGTGGGCGGCCCGCCGAGGCCGTCGTCGTCGAGGTAGCCCTCTGCCTCCCCGACGCCGTCGGGCAGCTCGCGCAGCGCGGCTCGGGCTGCCTGCTCGACGTGGTCGAGCGACTGGTCGAAGGCCGCTTGCGCCGCGTCGGCCCCGAAGCGCCGGGCCGACTCCGCGATCCGGCGGCGTCCGAGGTCGCACGCCGCCCGCTGCACCCGCAGGTCGGCCAGCGTGGTGTCGGGGTCCCGGACGTTGTTGCGGATGATCGCGAACAGATCGGGATCCTCCTCGCCGGCGCGGTACAGCCGCACGGGGGGAAGGACCAGCCCCTCGGCGTACAGCTGGCGCAGGTCGGCGCCCTCGGTTCCCGGGTTCACGCCTCCCACGTCGATGTGGTGTGCGGTGGCGCCCGTCCATGCGAACAGTCGCCCGTCGAGGAACATCGGCATCAAGATGTTGATGTCCGGCGTGTGCATGCAGCCCATGTACGGGTGGTTGGCGATGAACACGTCGCCCGGGTCGATGCGACCCTGCCACCGCTCCAGCGTCGACTTCACGACGAGCGACATGGCCCCGAGCTGCGCGGGGATGTAGTCGGCTTGCGCGACGAGGTCACCGTTGGCGGCGAACAGTGCACAGCTGAAGTCGTTCATCTCGCGGATGATCGGGCTGAAGCTCGAGTGCTTCATGACCGCGCCCATCTCCTCGGCAGCCGACAGCAGCTGGGCGTGCACGAGCTCGAACGTGATCGGATCCAGACGCTGGGTCATCGCGTCGGTGCCTCCTGTCGGGTGATCCAGATGGCCTCGTGCTCGTCGACGCGCGCTGACTGACCGGCCAGCAGCACGGTCGTGGAGTCCATCTCCTCGATGATGGCCGGACCGGCCAGCACGTTGCCGGCCGCCAGCAGATCGCGGTCGTACACCGGGATCTCCCCGGTCCCGCCGCCGGGCAGCGTGGCCCGGCGGCGGTGCCGCAACGCTCGGGGGGTGTGCGTCGCGGCTGTGACCGGCGACGGCGGAGCGTCGGCGCGGGGCAGCGCCCCGAACGCCGAGACCCGCAGCGTCACCAGCTCGAGGGGTTCGTCGGCCACGTGCCCGTAGGTCCGGTGGTGTGCGTGGCCGAAGTCCTGATGCAGGCCGGCCAGCGCGTCAGGCTCGAAACCGCGCACAGGCACGTTGAGCTCGTAGCCCTGTCCGAGGTAGCGACAGTCCGCCGATCCCACGACGCGGATGCGGTCCTCGGGGACCCCGTCGGCCCGCAGCTGGTCGTGCAGGCGCTGCGCCGCTGCCCGGTACCACTCGGCGAGATCGTCGGTGTGAGCGGGATCGAGGACCCGCAGCACGGTCTGCGAGTCGTCGACGCGCAGGTCGGCGGCGACCAGTCCTGCGGCCGAGAACAGCCCGGGATGGCGCGGCACGATGACCGCGTCGACCTCCAGCTCGTCCAGCAGCCTGCCGGCGTGGAGCGGCCCCGCGCCGCCGAACGCGACGACGGTGCACTCACGCGGATCGATGCCGCGCTGGACGGAGACGCCCCGAAGCGCGCGCACGACGTGAGCCATGGCAACGGCGATGATGCCCTCGCCCGCTGCTTCCACGTCCAGCTGCAGGCGGTCGGCGATCCGGCCGACGGCCTCGCGGCTCGCGTCGGCGTCCAGCTCGAGACGGCCCGCCAGCGGAAGCCCGCCGCCGAGCACGCCGGTGACGACGTGGGCATCGGTCAGCGTCGCATCCTTGCCGCCGCGGCCGTACGCGGCCGGACCCGGAACGGCGCCGGCGCTGTGCGGGCCGACCCGCAGCCTGCCCGTGACGTCGACCGAGGCGATGCTGCCCCCGCCGGCGCCCACGGTCACCACGTCGACGGATGGCGCCAGGATGGGATGGCAGTCGACCTCTTCCAGCGTGGTCACCGGCGGCTGGCCGTCGCGGATCAGACACACGTCCAGGGACGTGCCCCCCATGTCCAGTGAGATCAGCTGGTTCAGCCCGTACCGCGCGCCGAGCGCGACGGTGCCGGCGACGCCGGCGGTCGGTCCCGACAGCAGCAGACGGTGCGCCTCGGCGTCGGCTCGCTCCGCGGGCACGCTGCCGCCGTTGGACTGCATCACCATGAACGGCCTGGTCATGCCGCGGTCGGCGAGCAGCTGCTTGGCGCGGATGAGGTAGCTGCCCACCAGCGGTCGCAGGCCGGCATTGAGCACTGTGGTGGCGGTCCGGGGGTACTCGCGGAACTCCCTGGCGATCTCGCTGGACACCGTCACCGGGACGTCGGGGATGCGGTCCCGCAGCGCCTGGGCCAGGCGCTGCTCGTGCACGTCGTTCATGTAGCTGAACAGCAGACACACGGCGATCGCCTCGGGTTGGTGCGACGCCACCTCGTCGACGACCCGCTCGATCTCCTCGTCGGTCAGGGCTGTGACGACGTCGCCGTTCCAGGCAAGGCGCTCGTGCACCTCGAGGCGGCGGTGGCGCCGCACCAGCTCCCGCGGCCGGGGCTGCTGCAGGTCGTACAGCTCGGGCCGTCCGCCCGTCCGGTAGGCGAGCACGTCGCGGTATCCCGCGGTCGCGACGAGAACGACCTCGGCGAGCTGACCGGTGATCGCGGCGTTCGTCGCAACGGTCGTGCCGTGGAACAGCAGCTGGACGTCGCCCAACGCGACGCCCTGCTCCGCCAGCTCCTCCACGGCGTGGGCCAGGGCCCGGGCTGGGTCGTCGGGCGTGGAGGGCACCTTCGTGACCCGCAGGTCGCCGCGGGGGGAGATCGCCACCGCGTCGGTGAACGTGCCGCCCGTGTCGATGGCGATCAGCCACCCGGCGCCCGGCCCTGATGCCATCAGCGGACCGCCAGCTCGCACGCCTTGCCGGGAGTGAGGAGCTCGCACCCGGTTTCGGTCACCACGACCGACTCGCTGAAGCCGGTGCCGTACTGACGGGGTACGAAGATGCAGATCGGAAGGTGGAACGTCATCCCCGGCCTCAGCTCCCGCTCTTCGCCTTCGGCGATGTACATCGCCGCTTCCGTCCACGACGGCTGCATGCCCAACCCGATCGAGTAGCCATAGCCACCGTGGAACCAGGCCTCGTCGGCGACCGGCTTCAGGCCTGCCTTCGCGGCGCGCGCGACATCGTCGCCAGTGCGGCCTGGCGCGATGTTGCTCACCAGCAGCTGCAGCGTCTCGATCGCGGCGTCCGCCAACCGACTGACGCCGGCCGACGGCCGCCCGATCACCGCGCTGCGCATCGACGGCGCGTTGTACCGGTGGTAGGTGCCGGTGTACTCGAGGTACACCGTGTCGCCTTGCTGCAGCGTGGTTCGCTTGAACGGCATGTGCGGGCCCAGTCCCGCACGGTGACCCACCATGCACATGCCGTCGATGGACGTCAGCTCGCTGCCGGACGCCATCAGCGCCTGGTAGCCCGCGGCGACCACGTCCTGGTCGGACCGACCCTCCGCCACTGCGTCGAGCGACGCCTTCAGACCCTCCCACGTGATCATTCCGGCTCGCCGCATCTGCTCGAGCTCGGCGGTCGACTTGATCATTCGCATGTCGAGCACCAGTGACGTGGCATCGACGAACGTCGAGTGGTTCAGCTGCTGCTCGAGCGTCTTCAGGCTCCGGGCGTCGTACGCGCCGATGGCGAACGTCTCCGGGTATCCCATCTCGACGCCGATGGTCTTCCCGTCGTAGCCCCGTGCCGCCAGGGCGTCGGCGAGCTGCTCCGCGGTGCTGCGGGCGTCGTACCACTCGTAGACGATGACGTCGGTGACGTACGAGTTGTACAGGACGCACGGCACCTCGAGCTCGGCCGTGTGGACCGCGAGCTCGCCTTCGGCGGGCAGCAGTCCGATGCCGTAGCACGACGGCATGGTGGTGTCGTAACCGGTCAGGTACGCCCAGTTCGACGTGTTCGACACGAGGAGCAGGTCGATCCCCTGCTCGCGCATCCTCGCGCGGACACCTTCGACGCGCCGGTCGTACTCGCTGCGGTCAAACGGCAGGGCGGGCTCGAGCGGCTCCCGCGTCAGCATGTCTTGGTAGGTCATGGGTGGTGTGCTCCTTGCGTGTGCGGCGGTCCGAGGGTGGCGGCGGCCCGGGCTACTCCGGCGGTATCTCGCGGTAGACCAGCATCAGGTCCTGCCCGCGGCTGCGGTGTCGCAGGTACGACAACCCGAAGATGGCCGCACCCAGGGCGATCACCGCGGCGACGACCACGACGGCCTGTCCTCGGTTCTCCACGCCCAGTCCCGGCCAGGTGAAGAAGGCGACGAACTCGAAGATGACGAAGGCCAGCAGGATGACGCCGGCGATCGTGATGACCGGGATCTTCCCCACGCTCCAGCGCGCTGAGCTTGACGCGTACACGTCGCGCTGCCGATACGGCAGGAGGATCCCGGCCAGCGCGGTCGATCCCCAGAACACCAGGGCCAGGATCACGGTGTAGGCCAGGAAGGTCAGGAACTGCTCGAACTGCAGCAGCAGGACGAGGGCGATGAGCGTCAGCACGGCGGAGGCGACGATCGCCTTGACCGGCGTGTGCGTCCGCGGGTTCACCTCGGCCATCGTCTTGGGCATGACGCCGTCGAACGACCACGCGAAGAGCACCCGCGAAAATCCGACCATGATCAAGAACAGCATGGCGATGGGCCAGGTGGTCCAGGTCACGGCGATGACGACGTTGAGCACGTCGTTGCCCGACAGCAGCGCGGCGAAGAACGGCGCGAAGGGCGGCACCGGCAGCGGGTACTGGTCGGGGACCCAGTTGTACAGGTAGCTCGACGCGTTGATGAACTCGTAGCCGACGGTGCGGAACATCAGCGCGAACATGGCGACGAACACGAACAGGTTGAGCACCATCGGGATGCCCATCGACCGCAGCTGCCGGTTGCGGTCCCGGGCGCCTTTGAACTCGCCGGCGTAGAAGACCGACCAGACGGCGTAGCCGATCGCGTAGAACGTGATCACCAGCGTCGGCAGCGTGGCGGACCCGAAGCCCGCCGACCCGGCGGAGACCGCCGGTAGGCCTTGCTCTGCGCCGAGGTCGAGGATCGCCTGGTAGGCGTTGCCGGTCCCCATCAGCGGGTTGGCGTAGGCGTTGAACGCAGACATGAAACCGTCGCGCGTGTTGATCAGCAGCACGACCGCGGACAGCCCAAGGCCGACCAGACCGACGATCGCCAGGATGGTGATGGTCCGCAGCGTCACCTTCAGGCCGGCGATCATCAGCGCCCCGGCGATGAGCAGCAGGCTGCCCGCGATGACGAAGCTGCCGAGGCGGGACGCCGCCCATGCCGAGAGGTCGAACATCGCCTGGCTGCCGGTGCTGTGGCCGATGACCCCGAACATCGCGGGTACGAATGCCACGGCGGCGAACCAGGCGACCCAACCGGCGTACGCCACGACCGAGATGAAACCCGTCCACGACGAGATGAACCCCCAGACCGGGTGAACCACCCGGCTGACGAAGACGTAGTCGCCCCCGGACCGCGGGATCGCGGCGGCGAGCAGGCCGAACACGAGGACGGCGCACACCGCGAACGGGACGACCAGCAGCGTCGCGCTGATGAGGTCGACGCCGGGGAAGGCGTTGAGCGCCCAGTACAGGTTGTAGACCAGGGCCAGGCCGACGGCGCCGGCCGCAACCCAGTTGTAGAAGACGGTGTCCAGCAGGCCGGCCTCGCGGACGAGCCCGCTGGACTTGCGCGTGAAGAACCCGCCCTGCCCTGCGTCGGTCCGGGTCGGTTTGGTGGTGCTCATGGCGTTCCCTTCCGTCGAGGGGCCAGGCGACGGTCAGCCGGTGACCAGTTGGACGTTCCCGACTTCTGGGCCGCGCAGCTCGACCAGGGCTCCGAGCAGACGGCCGACGTTGTACTCACTTCCGGGGTTGACGCAGACGGTGTCGCCGAGGTGGACGACGCCTTTGGACTCGTGGATGTGGCCGGACAGCGACACCAGCGGCTGGTACTCGTCGATGACCTCGCGCACGCCGGTGCTGCCGACCGGGACGAGGTTCGGCTGGCCGGATCTGGTGACCATGGCCAGGTCGTCGTCGAGCTCGGGTGCGAGGTCCAAGCCGGTGTCGTGGGGCGGGGCGTGGGGGTTGAGGATCACGCGTCTGACGTCGTCGACCTCGTCGAGGAGGACGCGCAGGTCCTTGGACAGCTCCTCCTCGGGCTTCTCGCGGGGGGTGTCCCACGGGGTGTGGTTGGACCACCCCTGACCGATGATCTGATAGCCCTCGACGTCGATGATCCGCCCGTCCTGGTTCTCCAGCCCGGGGGCCGCGTCGAGGAGGTCGTCGACGAAGTCGGGGTCGTCGTTGCCGGCCATCACGAACGCCCGGATGCCGGTACCCGCCAAGCGCTCCTCCGCGAATGCGATCCAGGACTCGAGCTGGGAGCGCATCGCCTTCTCGAACGCTGCCGTGACGGTGTCCGGGTCCTCGCGCAGCGTCGCGAGCTCTTCGGGGTCGCAGCGGTACGGGTAGAACCCGTTGAACCGGACGAGTCGTTCCGCCTCGTCGAGCTGGTCGCCCTCGAGCACCTCGTCGCGGCCCATGAACCGCAACCGGTGACGACCGTCGGGCTGAGCGACGACCGGCACCAGCGCCTTCCCGGTCAGGTCGCCGGCGAGCACCACCGCGTCCACGCCGTAGAAGCGGCCTGCGTTGACGAACTTCCTCCAGCACACATCCGACCCGTGGATGTCGGCAGCCACGAAGATGCGGTAGCGGCCACCGGTTGCACGCTTGGCGCGCCGGAACACGCCCATCACGCCCCCTGCATCCAGCGGTGCTCGCCGTTGCTGACTGCCGGCGGCAGGAGGCGGTAGTTGAACTTGCGGACGTCCCAGATCGTGAACGCGTCGATCCCGGTCACCCCTGGCAGGTTCGCGAGTACACGCTCCTTGTACAGACCGAACGAGCGGGCCTCCGGCAGCGTCACCTCGCACATGACGTCGTAACCGTTTGCCATCAGCCCCACCCAGCCGACCTCTCCGCGCTCGGCGAGCTGGTCGGCGACCTGCTCGGATGTCCCCGGTTCGCACTTCAGCGCGACCGTGGCGTGGAAGCGGTACCCCATCCGCCACGGATCGGGAACGGCGATGACGCTGAAGATGCCGTCCTCGATCAGCTGGAGCACCCGAGATCGCACCGTGCCCGGGGCGACGCCGAGCCGCTCGCTGATGTCGCGGTACGACCGGCGCCCATCCTCCTGCAGCTCCGCCATGATGCGGAGGTCGAGCTCGTCCAGCGCCACAATGCCTCCGTCCGCCCGAGGCCTGTTGATGGAACGTCATCGACTGCTGGTTCAACGTAACGAAACGTCAGACCACCGGCAAGGGTTTTTTCGATTAGTCAGCCGATCGGCCCTATACCTGCACAACCGCGGAGCTCAACCCAGACGGTAGCGGCGGCTCAGTGGCACCGCGGTGATCGGCTCGGCGGCCACGCGCCGGCCGGCGCTGGTGACCGTCCCGTCCTCGTCGACCTCCACGGGCAGGGTGGCGGTGTTGCGGTGCAGCGCGGACCGGTCAAGCCCGCGTGTTGACCGCACCGCGACGCGCCGGCGCCGCAGCCCCAGACCGTCAAGCGCGTCGGTGCCGGCCGCGCGCGGCGACACGAACGTCACGCTGAGGTCGCCCGCGGCGCCGGCCCCCAGGTGCGGCCCGTAGCGCACCGGCTGCGACAGCTCGACGGACGCGTTGCCCTCACCAATCGCCCCCCACGCCCAGTAACCGCTTTTCAGCACCAGGTTCGGGCGGGCGCCGAAGTAGCCCGGACGCCACAGGACGATGTCGGCCAGCCGTCCCGGCTGCAGACTGCCGACGTGGGTGTCGATCCCGTGGG
>DATLGM010000296.1:0-4089 GCA_035540515.1 Egibacteraceae bacterium
TGGCGGTCCTCGGCGTGCCGCTGGCGCTGCCGCTGGCGGTGCTCATCTTCTTCGGCGCGTTCATCCCGATCATCGGCGCCGTGGTCACCGGAGCGCTCGCGGCGCTGGTGGCCCTGGTGACCAACGGCGTCACCAGCGCGCTGGTCGTGGTGGCGTTGGTGCTGATCGTGCAGCAGCTCGAGGGGAACGTCCTGCAGCCAGTCCTCGTCGGCCGGACCCTCGACCTCCACCCGGCCGTCGTCATCCTCGCGGTCACGGCCGGCGGCACCCTCGCAGGCATCACCGGGGCGTTCCTGGCGGTGCCGGTCGTGGCCGTCGTGGCAGTGGTCGTGCGCTACGTCCGGCAGCACCTCGCCCAGCTCGAGCCGCTCCCCGGGTCGCCCCCTGCCGCAGCGGGGCAGCCGACGGACCAGACCGGCATCCGGCCGCCGGGCTGAGCGGCGCGCCCCCGGCCGTCAGCCGGCGGTCTGGCCGCCGTCGACGACCAGCGCCTGCCCGGTGAGGTAGGACGACGCGTCGCTGGCGAGGAACACGGTCGGCCCGACCATCTCGTGCGCCTCCGCCCAGCGCTTCAGCGCGGTCGGCTCGACCATCATGCGGGCCAGCCCCTCGTCGCCCCACAGGTCGCGGTTCAGATCGGTCCGGGTCCAGCCGGGGCACAGCGCGTTCACCCGGACCCCCTGCGGCCCCCACTCGAGCGCGAGCGACTTGGTGAGGGAGATGACCGCCGCCTTGCTGGCGCCGTAGGGGGCGAGCGTCGGGGTGCCGGTCAACCCGGCCACGGAGGCGACGTTGACGACGCTGCCGCTGCCGCGCTCCAGCATGTGCCGGCCGACCGCCTGGGTCAGGTGCACGATCGAGTCGACGTTGAGGCGCATGACCTTCTCCCAGCCGGAGAAGCGCAGCTCCGTGAAGGGACCCATGTAGGACGAGCCGCCGGCGTTGTTGACGAGCACGTCGACGTGGCCGAGCGCAGCCACAGCGTCCGCGGCCAGGCTGCGGCAGGCCTCGGCGTCCGTGACGTCGGCGGGCAGCACGACGGCCTTGCGGCCGAGCGCCTCTACCTCGGCCGCCACCTCGGCCAACTGGTCCTCGTTGCGGGCGGAGACGGCGACGTCGGCGCCCGCGGCGGCAAGCCCGACCGCCACCGCCCGGCCGATGCCACGGGAGGCACCGGTGACGAGCGCGGCCCTGCCGGACAGGTCGAAGGAGGTCATGGCGTCTCCTGGACGAGGGAGTCGGGAACGGTGCGGGGCAGCGGGTGCGCGTCGGGCACGACCCGCTGGACGACCTCGTCGAGCACCGTCTCGGTGAAGCCGACGAACAGGTGCTTGGCGCCCTCGACCGCGACGACCTCGCACTGCGGGACGGCGGCGAACCGCTCGCGCGCCTCCGGCGGCTGCAGGAAGTCGTCGTGCTCGGGCACCAGCGCGGTGAGGGGCTTGCCGGAGTCGGCCCACTGCTGCAGGTGCTCGGGCTGGGAGAACCGCAGCGGTGGGCTGATCAGCACGGCGCCGACGACGGACGGGTCGCAGCCGTACATGAGGGCGAGGTCGGTGCCGAAGGACCAGCCGAGCAGCCAGATCGCCGGCAGGTCCTCGGCCTCGCACAGGTCCAGAGCCGCTGCCACGTCGAGCTTCTCGTCCTGCGCGTGGCCGAAGCTGCCCTGGCTCGTGCCGCGCGGGCTCGACGTCCCGCGGGTGTTGAAGCGCAGCACGGCCAGGCCGGCCAGCGCCGGCAGCCGGTAGGACGCCTTCTTGAGCAGGTGGCTGTCCATGAAGCCGCCCTGTGTGGGCAGCGGGTGCAGGCACAGCAGGGTCGCCACGGGCGGCCGGTCCACCGGGAGGGCGAGCTCGCCGACGAGCTCGAGCCCGTCGGCGGTGTGCAGCACGACGTCGCGGCGGTCGGCGGTGAGCACGGTGTTCTGGCGGAGGTCGGGCATCGCCTGCGACCCTATCCGGACGGCACAGCGCGGACGGCACGGCAGGGCCTGCGCCCTGGGCGTCGAAGGGGGACGGCGTGTGGACCTACCCGTTCGCGGTGCTCGTCGGCGTCCTGACCGGCCTCGTCAGCTGGGTCGCCCGCACGACCGGGACGGAGGCGACGGCGGACACCGCCGTGCGCGACGCCCTCGCGAGCGCGGCGTTCGTGGCGATCGTCTTGTCGATGGTGGTCGCCTACCGCAACGGCGGCCCGCCGCAGCAGTGACGGTCCGGCCGGAAGCGGTGGCTGGGCACACCGTTGAACGAGGCGCAGAGAACGCTCGCGCCGCCGGCAGTCAACGCTGCGGAGTCCCTCGCTGTAGCGCCAACCCGCTGGCCGAAGCGGGCCACGAGGGGCGGGCAACTCCTGACCCCCACGCGACCACGAGGCGGCGCCTTGTCGCCAGACAGCTGGCTGCGGACATCCGCTGCGATGGAATCTTCCGGCTCGCGCCGTCCACCGTGCCCCACGGGAACCTCGGCAGTGTCCCAGCGCGGGCAGAGCAGGGCTTATGGGTGGCTCGGCGGCCTCGGCCGAACGGTGTGCCTATGCACACGCTTGCCCGGGAGGGGGCGTCCATTCCAGCGCATTTTCGATCAATCACTCCCTCTGCGCCGCTTGATTAGCCATTCCCAGAGAAACAATATGATTAGTGCGAGCACCACGACGGACAGCGCCTTGGTCAGCAAGCTATCGAAGGCCGGGTCGTCCCTTGCGGCATGTATGACCGCGACGATTGCGACCATCGTTGCGACGAACCGGATGACTTCTACGTTCCATCGGACGTTCTTCATGGGGCCTCCGGGCCGTCCCGTCATGGCCGAGGCGTCCTTCTGACAGCGTTGATGCCGGGCTCGATGACGCCGGCGGCCATGCAGCCACCTACTCCGAAGCGCAACCGCTTCGCCTTCTTGAGCAGTCTCCCCGCCCTCCAGTATTCCCCGTGGCAGCCTCACCGGCTACGCCGAGAGTCGCGCCGTACAGGCACGCTCGGCTGAACGAGAATCGGCCAGACATGCGGGTTGAGTGTGCCTGCCTCGACTTCGTCACCTTCCTGGTGCAGCTGTTGTTATGGGCGGAGCCAGTGCTGGGGTTGACGTACCTAGTCCCGTTCTTGCACTGAGGCGCACGGCCGTCCAGATCGAGGTCGTTGCCGGGGTCAGCATTGACATAGTCGTATTCGTTTGCGCTGCCCCCCTCGATCGGATCGGTGCTCAGGAATCGCCCAAGAGACGCCACGTATTGCCGAGCGCCCATCTCGATCGTCGCGATCGACGAGACGTGCTCATAGGGCCGTTGGTGCTGGCCGAGCCAGCCGTAGTAGAGCTGTCCGTTGCTGGTGTCCGGGACGTGGTCGTCGGCGGCGGGTGTGCCGACCTTGCCGATGGCTCCGGTGACCGGGTCGATGGGCTGGCCGTAGGGGTCATAAGTGGCGATCTGCCGTCTGAGAAGACAAGGCGATCGGAGGAGTCCCTGAAAGCTCGGCGACTAGTCCCTCGACAGCCACTCGACATCGAGATTCTCGTGATCTATCCACTCAAGCACTTGGTCCCATGTGTCTGCCCAGATGTCCCACCCGTCCGACGGCCCCAGCCGAGGGTGGTTCGCCGTGAGCCAAATGTGCCAGCCGTACTTCGTCTCGTCTTGCTCCACCTGCACATACATCTCACTGTGTGGGCCGCGGCGGACTCTGCCAACGCGACCCGTGAACATGGCCGGCTCATCCATCAGCGGATGTCCACGTGGTAGTTGTTGAGCCATCTTCCCTTGGGGGAAGACCGCGACTCGAAGTTGCTCTGAACCTTGCCTTGCTTGGGCTTGAACTTCGGCGTTCTGTACTGGCGGAGGCCGTCGCTACTAATTCGCCCCACGGGAGTCGACCTTGAGCCCACGCCTGTCCACATCCTCCCTGCGAGCCAAGACGTGGCTCGTGTTGCTCTTATACCTCCAGCCATCCCCTGTGTGGCCCTGGCTGCTTGAACGATCCGGTAGGCGCGGTACGCGAAGACTGCACCACCGACAACTCCGCCGCCGACGGCGAACGACGCCACGGTCGCGTACTTCTTCCAGTGCTTCTTGAAATGACCCCGGACGGAGAACGTGCCG
>DATLGM010000297.1:0-7280 GCA_035540515.1 Egibacteraceae bacterium
GCGCAGGGCGGGCCCGGGGCGACGGGACGCCCGAAGAACAAGAAGGTGCCGAAGCGAAAGAAGAAGAAAAAGCGTTGACCCGCGTCGCACCGGCGGCGGCGCTCGCCGCGATGGGGGCGGTGATGCACCTTCTGGCGGGATACCGGGTGCCGCGCCCGTGGCCGGACGAGGCGCACTTCATCACGCCGGCGCTGACCCTGCTGCACGACGGGCGTCTGGCGGTACCGGAGCTGAACGCCCCCGAGGGCATCTTCTGGCTGCCGCACGGCTACTACGTCCTGCAGGCCCCGCTGCACGCGGTCGGTCTGGATCCGCTGGTGGCGGGGCGCTTGCTCAGCCTCTTGGGGGTTGTCACGTTCGCGGTGGCCGTCGCTGCCGTGGCGGCTCGGGCCGGCCTGCCGCGATGGCTCGCGACCACCCTGGCCGCCGCGTGGCTAGTCACGGCGCGGGTGGTGGCCATCGGCAACATCGCGCGGATGGACGCCGTCGTGCTGGGGCTGGCGGGCCTGAGCATGTGGTTGCTGATCGTCGGCCGGCGCCGCCTGGCCGTGACGGCGGCCGCCGTGGCGCCGCTGGTGCACCCCGTAGGGCTGGTGGTGCTCGTCGCCGTCGCGGGGGCTGCGGTGCTGGCACACCCCCGGACCCCCTGGCGGCGCGCGGAGGTGGCAGTCGCCGTCGTTGTGGCGGTGCTGTGGGCAGCGCAGGTCGGTTACTTCCTCGCCAACGCGGGCATCGCCGGCGACCACCTGGCGTTCCAGCTGTCCCGCAAGGCCGGCCGGACCATCACGGTGGCGTGGTGGCAGTGGCTGCTGCTCGCCTCGGCCGGGGTCGCGGGGGCTGCGGCCACCCTGCGCTGGCGGCGGGCGACGGCGGAGCAGGCGGCGTTGTGGTGCGCGCTGGCGCTGGCCGGCGCGTTCGTGCTCGTCGACGTGGTGGGCCGCGAGATGTGGTACCAGCCGCTGGGCCGCGAGACGGCGATCTTGCTGCTCGGCGTGGTGGGGCTGACCGTGGTGAGGAAACGCACGGGCGTCGCGCCAGTCCACGTCGCCGCGGCCGCGGCGGCGGTCGTCCTGGCGGCGGTCGGGCTGCGCCCCGCGCTGACCGGCACCTGGTACGCAATGCGTCTCGACCCTGCCTCGCGTGGGGAGTGGACCGCCTTCACGCGGGCCGCGATGGCGCAGCTGCACGAGCTTGACCGCACCACCGCCGCGCCACTGACCGTCCTCGTCGACCCGTACAGCGGGCTGGGACAGCACCTGACCGCACAGCGGTGGCAGGGCCTGCAGTTCGTCCAACCGACGCCGGCGACGCCCGCCGGCGACCTGGCCGCCGACTACTTGCTGACCACGCCCGGGGCGCCGTTCTCTACCCGGTCGTTGGTGGCCGCATGGCAAGGCGGGGCACAGACGCGGGTGCGGTCGTCGCGGGGCACCTACGAGATGATCCTGCTCGAGGCTCGCTGATCAGCCCCAGCCCAGGTCGTGCAGCGCCTCGTCGTCGATGCCCAGGTGGTGTGCGAGCTCGTGGACGACCGTGATCTTGATCTCCTCGATCAGCTCCGCCTCGTCGGCGCACATGTCGCACAACGCCAGGCGGTAGACGCTGATCTTGTCCGGCAACGCGCCGGCGTAGTCCCAGCGCTCGGTCTGGGGGATCCCCTCGTACAGCCCCAGCAGGTCGGGCTCGTCGGGATTGGCGTCCTCCACCACCACCGCGACGTTGGACAGCTGCTCCCACAGCGGCTCGGGCAGCTCGTCCAATGCCTGGCCGACCAGCTCGGCGAAGCGTTCTTCAGCGACCGGCTGCATCCCCCGTAGCCTATGCCGCGTTGATTGATCTGCTGCTGCTGGTGGTGGGCCTGGGGTTGCTGACCTTCGCCGCCGACCGCTTCGTGTTGGGGGCCGCCCGCCTGTCGACGGCCTTGCGTCTCGCGCCCGTGCTCATCGGGGCGCTGGTGCCGAACCCGATCACCAGCGCCCCGGAGCTGCTGGTCACGACGCTGGCGACGGTGCAGGGCTCCCAGGACCTCGCGTTCGGCAACGTCGTGGGTTCCAACACCGCCAACGTGCTGCTCGTCCTCGGCGCCGCGGCACTGATGTCGCCGCTAGCCGTCGAAGCAGCCACGCTGCGCCGCGAGGTGCCGCTGATGGTCGGCTCCGTGCTGCTTTTGGCTCTGCTGACCCGCGACCGCAGCGTGAGCACCCTGGACGCGGTGCTCCTGCTGGTCGCGGCCGTGGGCGTCATCGGCTTCATCGTGTGGGTCGGCCTGCGGGACCGAGCCGCCGCCGCACGCCTGGAGGCCGAGGTTGCCGAGTACGAACACGGCGACGTCAAGGCGCTGCCGTCGGCGTTGCTGGCGCTCGCCGGCCTGGTCGGCACGCTAGCCGGCGCGCAGGTGCTCATCCTCGGGGCCACGGGACTCGCTCGGACCATCGGGCTGTCCGAGGCCGTCATCGGGCTGACCATCGTGGCGGTCGGAACCAGCCTGCCCGAGCTGGTCACTGCCGTGGCCGCCGCCCGCCGCCGGGAGACCGACCTGGTGGTGGGCAACATCCTGGGCAGCAACATCTTCAACTCCCTGCCCGTGGCCGGCGCGGCCGGGCTGCTGGACACCCTGGAGCTTGACCCGGCGTTTCCCATCAGCCTGGCGGTGATGGTCGTCGCGGTCGTGCTGACCGCGGTCTTCCTGCGCACCGGGGCCCGCCTGGGTCGGCGGGAAGGCGCCGTCCTGCTGGCGCTGTTCGTCGTCGGCACCGTGGTGCTGTTCTAGGCCGCTGCGCTATCCTCGCGCGGGTGCGCCGCGTCCGGCGTACCCCCAGGTGCTTGCGGAGCTGCCGGCCCGCATTCCCGTCCACGGACCGAGGTGGGCGCGCTGAAGACCAACTTCGGCGGCACTGACGGTGTGACCGGCGACACCAGACAGGCAACGACATGGCAGTGAAGATGCGCCTTCGGCGCGAAGGCAAGAAGAAGCAGCCCTTCTACCGCGTGGTGGTCGCCGATGTGCGCTCGCCGCGTGACGGCCGGTTCATCGAGGACATCGGCTTCTACCAGCCGCTGCACGAGCCGTCGACGATCTCCATCGACCGCGAGCGCGCCCTGTACTGGCTGCGCAACGGCGTCCAGCCCTCCGACGCGGTGGTGAACCTGCTGCGCATCGAGGGCATCTGGGAGGAGTTCAAGCCCGGTGACCCGGGCAAGGACCGCAGCGCCAAGCACGCCGCCCGTGAGGCCGCGCGCAAGGCCAAGGAGGCCGAACGCGAGGCCGCCGAGGCGCGGGCTGCCGCCGAGCGGGCCGAAGCCGAGGCCGCCGCGCAGGCACAGGCCGAGGCGGACGCTGCGCCGGAGGCCGACGCTGCCGACGCCAGCGCCGACGCGGAGGCGGACGCCGCTGCCGCGCAGGCGCACGAGGAGAACGCGCAGCCCGAGCCCGGTCCGACCGAGGACACCGGCGCTGTCGACGAGGCCACGGGGGAGGTGACCCAGGAGCAGTGAGTGACGAATCCAACGCCGGCTCCGGCCGGTCCATGAGCGAAGAGATCCTCACGTACCTCGCCAAGTCGTTGGTCGACAATCCCGACGACGTCTCGGTGACACCCGTTGACGAGGACGGCGAGACCGTGCTCGAGCTGCGGGTGCACCCCGACGACATGGGCAAGGTCATCGGCAAGCGCGGACGGACCGCCAAGGCGATCCGCACGATGGTCAAGGCTGCGGCCACCCGCGAGGGGTCGGTCGTCGCCGTCGAGATCGTCGAGTAGCGCACCGCATGGCTGCCCCCGAGGCGGTCGTCGTGGGGGTCGTCGGCAAGCCGCTGGGGTTGAAGGGTGAGGTGTACGTGCGCCCCGACCCGGACCTGGCGTACGACTTCGCCCCGGGGGACCGGCTCACGCGCGACGGCGACGCGACGCTGACCGTCGCGTCGTCGCGCGTGCACGCCAACCGCCAGGTCGTCCGGTTCGCCGGCGTCGAGGATCGCGAGGGCGCCGAGGCGCTGCGCGGCGCCGTCCTCACCATGCCGGCCGAGGCGGTCGCCCTGGATGACGACGCCTTCTGGACCGCCGACCTGCTCGGCCGGGAGGTCACCGACGACCACGGCGACCTGATCGGCGTGCTCGAGGCCACCCTCGACGGCGCCGCGCACGACTATCTGGTGATCGCGCGCCCCGACGGCGGCGAGGTGCTCGTCCCGGCGGTCAGCGACCTGGTGGAGGTCCGCGACGACGCGATCGTGGTGCACGCCATCCCGGGGCTGCTCGACGACGAGGGCGTGTGACGTGCGCATCGACGTCCTCACGCTGTTCCCCGAGTGGTTCCACGGCCCCTTCGACGCGTCCCTGCTCGGCAGGGCGCGCGAGACGGGACTGCTGGACGTCGCGGTGCACGACCTGCGGGAGTGGGCCACCGACCGTCACCGCACCGTCGACGACGTCCCCTACGGTGGCGGCGCCGGGATGGTGCTGAAGCCCGAGCCGTTCTTCGCCGCCGTCGAGGAGCTGTACGGCGATGTTGACCGTCGCCCCCGCACGGTGGTGATGACCCCGCGCGGCACGGCGCTGACCCAGTCGCTGGTCGCCGATCTCGCACAAGAGCCCGCGCTGCTGGTGCTGTGCGGCCGGTACGAAGGCATCGACGAGCGCGTCCACGACGCGCTGGCCCACGACGAGGTCTCCGTCGGCGACTACGTCCTGGCCGGCGGCGAGGTTGCCGCCGCGGTCGTCGTGGAGGCGGTCACCCGGTTGCTGCCCGGCGTGATGGGCAACGCCGAAAGCGGCGCGGACGAGTCGTTCGCCCGCGGGCTGCTCGAGTACCCGCAGTACACGCGCCCCGCGACCTTTCGCGGGATGACGGTGCCCGCGGTGCTGCGGTCGGGTGATCACCAGGCGGTGGCGCGGTGGCGCCACGACCAGGCGGTGGCGCGGACCCGGCGGGTGCGCCCCGACCTGTACCAGCGGTGGAACGAGTCGTGAGCGCCCTGGGCCAGCGGTCGGTCCGCCCCGCCGACCTCGACCCCGACCTGCGCGAGCGCCTCCACGCCGGCGAGCCGGGCGGCCGTTCGCCGCGCGACCGGCTTACGTCGCTGCTGGAGATGTGGGGCATGGTGCTGCTGGCGCTGCTGCTTGCGTTCCTGATCAAGACGTTCGTCGTCCAGGCGTTCTACATCCCGTCGGGTTCGATGATCCCGACGCTGCAGATCCGCGACCGCGTGCTGGTCGAGAAGATCAGCTACCGGTTCCGCGAGCCGCAGCGCGGCGAGATCGTGGTGTTCCAGCGGCCCGGTTCCGAACACGCGCGCGCCGGTGTCTCCGGCCAGGTGCGCTCGTTCTTCGAAGGGCTCGGTCTGGCGCAGCCCGACGAGGACATCGACTTGATCAAGCGGGTGATCGGACTGCCGGGTGATCGGATCCGCATCCGGCGCGGCCGCGTGTTCGTCAACGGCGAACGCCTGCGCGAGCCCTACGCCGAGCCCGAGACACGCAACTTCCCCCGGACCGTCGTGCCCCCCGGCCATCTGTTCATGATGGGCGACAACCGGATGAACTCGCAGGACAGCCGCTTCGCGGACCTCGGCCCCGTGCCCGTGGACAACGTCGTCGGGCGGGCGTTTGTGATCTTGTGGCCCCCAGACCGGTTCAGCCGCGAGCTGCGGGCGGACTACCCCGAGCCCGATTGACCCTCGCCGAGCGGCCCGGTTATCCTCGACGACCACCACCCGCCGGCGGCCTGACGTGGCTGCCGTGCGCGCTGTGACGGCGTACCCTGGTGCGCCGACCGCCCTCAGCTGCTGCCTGGAGACTGCCACGCCATGAATGCCACCGACTTCGTCGACGTCGACTCTCTGCGCGACGACGTCCCTGAGTTCCGGGCCGGCGACACCGTCCGCGTGCACGTGAAGGTCACCGAGGGCAACCGCTCGCGCATCCAGGTGTTCGAGGGTGACGTCATCGCCCGCCGCGGCAGCGGCATCCGCGAGACCTTCACGGTCCGCAAGATCAGCTTCAACGCCGTTGGCGTCGAGCGCACGTTCCCCGTCCACGCCCCGGTGATCGACCACATCGAGGTGGTCCGCCGCGGGAAGGTGCGCCGGGCGAAGCTGTACTACCTGCGCGACCGCGTCGGCAAGAAGGCCAAGATCAAGGAACTGCGCGCACCTGCCGGTGCGTAACCGGGTGGGCGAAACGCCCCCCAGCTGGACGTCGTCCACCGACGAGCCGCCCGACCAGCCCGACGAGCGCAAGCACCGCAGCTTTCTGGCCGAGCTGCCCGTGCTCATCGCGATCGCCTTCGTCCTGGCGCTGCTGCTCAAGACGTTCCTGGTCCAGGCCTTCTACATCCCCTCGGCATCGATGGAGCCGACCCTGCTCATCGGCGACCGGGTCCTGGTCAACAAGGTCGTCTACCGCCTGCGGGAGCCGCGCCGCGGCGAGATCGTCGTGTTCAGCAAGGACGACGGTCAGGCGGTCCAGCCGCAGGGCAACGTGGTCGAGCGGCTCCTGCGATCGCTCAGCTCAGGCCTGGGCGTGTCACCGTCGGGGGAGAAGGACTACATCAAGCGCATCATCGGGCTGCCCGGCGAGACGATCGAGATGCGCGACGGCGTGGTCTACGTCGACGGCCGAGAGGTGCCGGAGGCGCCCACCGACGAGGGCGGGTACCTGGCGGCCCGGGACCCGAACGACTTCGGTCCGGTCGAGGTGCCCGACGGCGAGTACTTCATGATGGGTGACAACCGGCAGAACTCGTCGGACAGCCGGTTCCCGCAGCTTGGGACGATCCCCCGCGACGCGGTGATCGGACGGGCATTTGTGACGATCTGGCCGGTGGCGCGGCTCGACACGCTGCCCGGTGCCCGGTACGCCGCCACGGCACCACCCGTGGTGGAGCAGGCGATGGCTACGCTTGGCCGATGAGCGCTGAGGATCTCGAGCGGTACGAAGCCGAGATGGAGCTGCAGCTGTACCGCGAGTACCGCGACGTGGTGCGGATGTTCTCCTACATCGTCGAGACCGAGCGGCGCTTCTACCTCGCCAACGCCGTCGACGTGACCCCGCACCGCGAAGGCGACGACATCTGGTTCGAGGTCACGCTGCGCGACGCGTGGGTGTGGGACATGTACCGGCCGGCCCGCTTCGTCAGCAACGTCCGCGTGCTGACGTTCCGCGACGTCAACGTCGAGGAGTTCGCCGCCGACGAAGACCAGACGCCACCGTTTCTCGAGCAGAAGGCGTAGTCGTGGGGTTCAACGCAACGCGGCGGTACCGCGACTCGAAGTGGCGCGA
>DATLGM010000298.1:0-10049 GCA_035540515.1 Egibacteraceae bacterium
CCTGACCGGTGATCGGCGCGCCGAGGTGGTCGCCATGGTGTTCACGCGCCGCGGCACGAAGGTCCGCGTCCTCGAGGCCACCAGCGGCCGGCTGTTGTGGCGGCGGTGATGCCCCAGATGCCCAGGCGACGGTGACCGGCCGACGCCACTGACGGCGCCGCCTCCGCCCCTTGGCGACGCGTCCGGCCGCTGGCCCACCGCCCCGTTGACGTCGCCGACGTCGTGGTGCACGCCGACGGTCAGACGCAGTCACTGCCTGACCTGCTGGACACCAGCGGGACCGAGGCGTTCCTTGTCGCGATCGGCGACCAGTTGGTCTTCGAGCGCTTACCTGCCTGAGCTGGCGGATCGCGACCCCCGGTTCGGTGAGGTGACCGTGAGGCACCTGGTGACCATGACCTCGGGTCTGCGCTTCGAGGAGCAGAGCCTGCCGTGGAGCGATGACGCGTTGACGTATTACGCGGCGGACCTGCGCCGGCTCGCGCTGACCAAGGCGGCCGTCGCCGGCGCGCCGGGGAAGTGGCACTACAACAACTACAACCCGCTGCTCATGGGGTTGATCCTCGGCGCGCCACGGTCGACGCGGTCATGGTCAGGATGGGGTCGACCTATGGGCTGTCTGATTGGATCGGCGTGTTCGAGCAGCTTGCCGACGATCTCGCCGCAAGGAGCCGCTGATGACGTATTCGATCGTCGCCCGAGACGACCGCACCGGTCAGATGGGGGTGGCGACGCAATCCCAGGCGTTCGCCGTGGGCAGCAGCGTTCCCTGGGCGCTGCCCGGCTATGGGGTCATCGCCACCCAGTCGATGGGCGAGCCGATGTACGGCGACCTGGGGCTGGACAGCCTCCGAGCGGGGTTGACTGCGGCCGAGGCGCTGACGGCTCTCCGCAGCGTCGACCCGCATCCCGAGCGTCGCCAGGTCGCGATGGCCGACGGGTACGGCAACTTCGACGTGTACACCGGTGATGCCTGCGTCCCCGTGGCCGGCCACCGGCTCGGGGACGGCTGTGCCGCGCTGGCGAACATGGTGGTCTCCGAGGCGGTGTGGGACGCGATGGTGCAGGCATGGGAGTCAACGGGTGACCGCACCATGCCCGAGCGACTCGTCGCCGCCCTGCACGCCGCCGAGGACGCCGGTGGGGACTTCCGCGGTCGTCGCTCCGCTGCGCTGCTCGTCGTCCGCGCCCGGCGTACCGGCCGCCCCTGGCGGGACCAGCTGGTCGACCTTCGCGTGGACGATCACGACGAGCCGGTGGTGCAGCTGGACCGTCTCATGCGCCGCAACCACCGCTACCACGTGACGGTAGAGGCGTTCGATCTCGCCCTGGGTGGGCATGCCGCGAAGGCGGTCGAGCGGCTGGCGGACATCCCCGACCCGGATCCCGCCGGCGACCCCGACGTCACGCTGTGGACCGCCATCGTCTTCGCGCTCGCCGGCGAGGACGACCAGGCGCGGACGCTGTTCGGCCGGCTGGGTGATGTCGCCCCGCAGTTCATCGAGGCGGCCCGCCGGTTCAACCGCGTCGGGCTGGTGCCTCAGCCGGAGCGGCTTGAGGCGCTGCTGCCTGACGCGTCGTGACCGGCGGCCGCACCAACCCGGCGGGCCGGAAGCGCCGCCGCCACGGCGGCGGCCAGTACCAGGCCGGCGCCGGCCACCGCGACGACCGTCAATCGCTCGGCTCCGACCGTGGCGCCGATGAGCAGGGCACCGACCGGCTCGACGGTGGCGACGATCGCCGCCCGTGAGGCTTCCACGGAGCGCAGGCCGGTGTAGTACAGCAGCACGGGCGCGTAGGTCGACACCACCACCAGCCCGACCACCAGCGCCCACCCCCCGCGTGTGTGGGCGCCGGGCGCGGCGAACGGCAGGATCACCGCGGCGCCGGCCAGCAGCGTCCACGCGCTGATGGTCAGCGGGTCGTGGCGCGCGAGCAGCTGCTTACCGGCCACGTACCACGAGGCGTAGGACAGCCCCGCCGCCATACCCCACGCCAGCGATGCGGGGGACACCCGAACCCCGGTCCCGCCTCCCAGCGCGACGAGGACCACACCGCCAACCGTCACGGTGACCAGCGCCGCGCGCCGGCGGTCGACACGCTCGCGGAGCACGGTGACGGCACCGATCGCCACCCACGCCGGCGCGGTGTACAGCAGGATCCAGGCAAGGCTCACACCACCCAGGTCGATCGCCTGTGCCAGCGCGACGTAGAAGACCCCGACGGCCACGATGCCGAAGGCCACCAGCCGCCCAGCCTGGGCTGACGACCCCGCGCCGAGCCGCCGGCCGACGGCGGCGTGCGCCGTGAACAGCAGACCGCCACCCAGCGCGCGCCAGAACCCGATCTCCACTGCGTCCATCCCATTGCGAAGCAACGAGGGCGTGAACACTCCGATCAGCGCCCACAGCAGGGCGGCCGCCCCGACCAGCAGTAGGCCGGTCGGTACGGCTCGGGTAGGGGCGACTGCGCGCACGACCTCCATGGTGCGCGCCGTGACCGCCCTGGCGCTAGCGGCGCACCCGCACCGGGATCGAGACCGCCCCGCTCACGACCCGGTCCAGCCGCTGGCGGACCGCCCGGTTGACGAACGTCTCCTGTCCCGTCTCCTCGTCGAAGTCCATCAGCGAAAGGCGCGCCGTCAGCACGTCGTTGCGGGGGGCCTTGGCCATGGACTTGAGCAGCTCGTCGAACGACTGCGGGCCGGTGGGGCCCTCGTCGCACGGCTCGAAGCCGCAGTCGACGATGAACTCCTCCGCCGCTTCCATCTCGAACTCTTCGCCGCGTCCCGACACGACGAGGTCGCCGAAGCCGCGCGCCCGGCGGGGGACCGTCAGCTCCCGCTCGATGACCTTGCGCACGCCGCCGATGTCCAGCACGACTTGCAGGGCGAGGACCTCGCCGGGGGTCACCCGCAGGCGCTTGGGCGTGCGCCACGCGTCGTTGCGCCACACCCGCACACGCCGGACGCGGTATTCGTGCACGTCCTCCTCGACCCCTCCGTGGATCCAGATGCCCGTGAAGCGGACCTTGCGGAAGGGGTTGTTCTGCAGCGTCACGAGGTCGTCGATGAGGTCGAACGAGGACTCGAAGGTGATGTCGTACTGCGAGGTGTACCGGTTGCCGCGCTCCATCCGCCACGGCTTGCCGTTGCCAGTCACGCCTTCGATGGCCCAGCGCAGATCGGCGCTGCCGTCGGACCAGTGGTCGGCGATGTCATCGAGGTGCGTCAGCGTGTGGATGAACCCGAGGAACGGCACATTGGCCTGCCCGACGACGTCGCTGACCGCCCGGCCGCGCTTGCCGGTGTCGGGGGAGTGGAACCTGGATACCACCGGAACCGTGGAGATCGCACCGCCGAGGTGGGCGCGAATGCCGGCGCCGCGGTCCTGGTCCAGCCGGCCGACCAGGCCACCGACGGTCGCCATCTTGTACGAGCCGAACATGCGGTCGCGGACGACGTAGGCGTCCGTGCCGTGGTTCGCACCCATGTGCGTCCGCCCCGCGAAGAAGAACGGGTGGCCGAACGCCATGGCGTAGTCGCCGCACGTGTAGGTGGTTGTGCCGGTGCCGGCGGCCGTGACGTACCCATAGGACAGCGCCGCGGCGAATGTGTCACCGGGAGCGACGGTGGCGGGGGCGGTCGCCGTCGTCGTGGCGGTGCCGGGGGCCGCGAGGGACGGGACCTGCAGGCCGGCGCGCGCCGCGGTCCGGCGAACCAGCGGCAGGCGGTTGCTGGTCACACCGGAAAGGCTCAGCGGCACCGTCAACGCTTCGAATCGCCGGGCCTGGTCTGCGGGAACGCCCGAGGACGCGGACACCTGCTGCGCGCCGGCGCTGCTGATCGTCGCGCTGGTCGCCAGGGCGCTGGTCGCCGGATAGCTGCGGACCTTCTCCATCTGATACGCCGGCTGGAGGCCGGCGATGGTGGACTCGCCGTCCCACGCCAGCCCGAACGCGACCGCGCCGACGAGGGCGTCGGGTCCGCCCGTACCGTTCACCGTGTACACCGGGGAGCCGGACATCCCGAACCAGATCCCCTTGCCCTCGGTTACCGGCGAGCCGCTGACCGCGCGCGCCACGACCAGCGGCGCGCCGTCCTGCAGTGCGCCCCGCTGGACGTGCTCGACGACGAAGTCGATCGCCGTAGGAGTGTCCCCGCCTTCGACGGTCAGCCCGATCAGCGGCGTACCCGGCGCCAGCGCCTCAACCTCGGCCTTGTCCAGGATCGACAGGTCGGGGCAGGCGGATGGCGTCGTCGCTGCCGACGCGGTCGGCACGGACGGCGCATGCGCGAGCGCCAGCGCCGCCACGACCGCCGCGGTCAGGATTCGTGCGCCGCGAGACCGCAGCGTCCAGCTGTTCATCATGACCGTCCCCTCGCCCCCGACGAACGGTGGCATGCCGACCAGCACGCGCAGACCCGCCCAGCGGCAGTGTGCGCCCGGCGGTGGGGCACGTCAATGATCGGCGGCTGCTCGGCGCGGCTCGAGCGGGATGTCCACCGGCTCGTCGAGGGCCAGGGTGAAGCGCTCCCCCCGCACGGTGACGGTCAAGGGGTCACCCTCGGCGACGCGCAACGTCAGACATCCCGGCGTGAGGTCGACGACGAGTCGGCTGCCGCGGACCAGCAGCGGGAAGCACAGCCGGCTCCAGTCTGACGGCAGCAGCGGATCGAAGGAGATGTGACCGTCGAAGTCCCGCAGACCGCCGAAGCCGTACACCAGCGCCATCCACACGCCGCCGGTTGACGCGATGTGGATCCCGTGGTTGCTGTTGCCGGCGACGTCGGCAAGGTCCATCAGCAGGGCACGGCGGAAGTGGCTCATTGCGCGCCACTCGTCGCCGATCTCGGCGGCAACGATGCTGTGCACCGGTGGGGACAGTGAGGAGTCGGCGGTCGTGAGCGGGTCGTAGTACTCGTAGTTGCGCCGCTTCTGCTCCAGTGAGAACTCGTTGCCCAGCAGGAACATCGCGAGCACGACGTCGGCCTGCTTGATCACCTGGTGCCGGTAGATCACCAAGGGGTGGTAGTGCAGCAGCAACGGGAAGTGCTCGGCCGGCGTGGCGTCGAAGTCCCAGACCTGCCGATCCAGGAACTGCGCGTCCTGCGGGTTGATCCCGCGCCGCTCGTTGAACGGGACGTGCATCGCCTCGGCCGCCCGCCGCCACTGGTCGATCTCGGACTGCTCCAGCGCCAGGTCGACCGTCAGCGAGCGGAACCGCTCGGGGTCGTCGCGCTGGAGGTCCTCGAGCACCGTCACGGCATAGTTCAGGTTCAACCGCGCCATCAGGTTCGTGTAGGCGTTGTCGTTCACGACCGTCGTGTACTCGTCGGGCCCGGTAACCGTGAACAGGTGGAAGGCGCCGTCCTCGCCGAAGAACCCCAGATCGGCCCACAGCCGGGCCGTCTCGACGAGCAGCTCGACACCCATGCCGTACAGCAGCGCCGTGTCGCCGGTGACGTCGACGTAGTGCTTCATGGCGTAGACGATGTCGGCGTCGAGGTGGTACTGCGCCGTCCCTGCCTGGTAGTACGCCGAGGCCTCTTCGCCGTTGATCGTCCGCCACGGAAACAGCGCTCCGGCGTGGTTCATCTCGCGTGCCCGCTCACGCGCCTTGTCCAGCATGCTGTGACGGAACCGCAGCAGGTTCTCGGCAACCCGGGGTTCGATGTAGCACAGGAACGGGAGCATGAAGATCTCCACATCCCAGAAGTAGTGGCCCTCGTACCCGTGTCCGGACAGGCCCTTGGAGGGGATGGAGCTGCCCTCGGCACGGGCCGATGCCTGGAACAGCTGGAACTGGTTCCAGCGGACCGCCTGCTGCACGGCGTCGTCGCCCTCGACCTGGACGTCGCTGCGGTCCCAGAAGTCGTCGAGGAGCTGACGCTGCTCGGAGGCGATCGTGTCAAAGCCTTTGCCGACGGCTCGACGCAGCACCCGACCGGCACGGTCGATCAGCTCCCGCGGCGGCACGCTGCGCGACGTGTGGTACGCGGCGAACTTGGTCAGGGCGATCGGGCTGCCCGCGGTCGCCTCGATGATGTAGGTGACCTTGCCGATGTCCTCGGTGACGTGGCTGGTGACCTCGTGCGCGCAGGCGGTGTCCAGCTGGTGCTCCACACCGCAGCCGAGCGTCATCTTGCTGCTGGCGGCTCGGTAGCCGAGCAGGATGCGGCCGTCGTCCAACCGGTGGTCGGTGCAGTTGAGCACCCGGGCATTGAGCTTGCGGACGCGCGGGTCGAACTCGCCGGGACGGTCGTCTGGCGCGCCGGCGTCTTCTCTGTTGACGACCTGTGAGGAGATGACGATCGGCGCGTCGCCGTCGAGCAGCTCGACCTCGTAGTGGATGACCGCCAGGTGGCGGTAGCGCAACGAGACCAGGCGGCGTGACCGCACCCTGACCCGCTTGCCAGAAGGCGTCTGCCACACCAGCGAGCGCTCGAGCAGGCCGGCGCGGAAGTCCAGGACGCGCTCGTAGTGCAGCAGGTTGGCGGTCGGCAGGAACAGCGGTTCGTCGTCGACGTACAGCTTGATGATCTTGGCGTCGGGGACGTCCAGGATCGTCTGCCCGGTCTTGGCCAGCCCGTAGGCCTCCTCGGCGTGGACGATGGGCCACGTCTCGTGGAAGCCGGCGATCAGGGTGGACTGCTCGTGCGCGGGGCGACCCTCGTCGTGGCTGCCACGCAGGCCGAGATGGCCGTTGGCGACCGTGAACAGCGTTTCGGTCCGCGGCAGGAACCGTTCGCTGAAGCGGCGCTCCACCAGGCGCCACGGGTCGACGGGATACTCGTGTTGCGGCAGCGGCACCGGTTCACGACGTCGCACGTCGGCGATCCCTTCACAGTGGGTCCGCCGCATTATTGCCTCTAGCAGGCGCTGGGTCGGGGACGTCGGCGGGGCAGCTCAGACCTCGAACCACACCACCTTCTCGTGGCCGTCTGCGCTGGTACCCCACGATCGCGAGAGCTCCTGCACCAGCAGCAGGCCCCGCCCGCCCAACGAGTCGGCGGCCGGCGCCTTGAGCTCCAGCGCCCCGCCGCCGTAGTCGGTGACCTCGACGCGGACGTGGTCGGCAAGGTTGTACACCCGCACCGTGACGGCGCTGCGCGCATGCACAACCGCGTTGCTGACCAGTTCGGTGGTCAGCAACATGACGTCGTCGACGTGGCTGGTACGCCGCCACCGCTGCAGCGTCGATTTGACGAACTGCCGCGCTCGGGAGGGGCTGTCCATCCCGGCCGACAGCTGCAACGTCTCCGGCTCGGGGGACACGTCGTCGACAGGTGGTTGCTCGGGGTCGCCGAGGACCGCAAGCAACCGGCTGACCAGATCCTCCGGGCTGATGCCCTTGACCAGGTAGGCGCGCGCGCCCGCTGCCAGGGCCGTCTGCTCCATGCGGTCGGCGTCGAAGCCGGAGAGGACGACGACGGACGTGGAGGGCACCGCCTGGCGTATCAGCGGCAGTGCCTCGAGACCGTCCATGACGGGCATGGACAGGTCGAGCAGCGTCAAATCGGGGCGGTGCTCGACGGTCGCGTCGACGGCCTCCCGACCGTTGCGCGCCTCGGCGACGACGTCGAACTTCCCGCTGGACTCCAGCACGATGCGCAGGAGCGTGCGGAGGTAATCGACGTCGTCGGCGACGACTGCGCGATAGGGGGGTCGGTCACTCACTGGAGCCGCTCGCGGCTCGCCGGCGGCGCAGGTCACCTGGGCCCAGTTCGGTGCCGACGCTCTTCTCGCCCAGAAGATCGGAGATGATCTTGCGGGACGCCGCCAGCGTGTGCTCGACGGCGGCCATCCCGCCTTCGGTGTCATCGACCTCGAACGACAGCTTCGCGGTGGCCAGCCCCTGGACGATGTTGTCGTGGATCTCCAACGCTTGGCGCTGGCGCTCGCGCATGTCCTCGAACAGCGCCGCGCCGCGGACCAGCGCTGGGAACCGGCCGCGCAACGTCCAGTACCAGATCCCCACTGCCGCGGTGACCACGTCCCACATCGCGACGTGCGCTTCGTTGAAGGCGGTGCGCATGGCCTCGCCGATGGCGGCGTCGTTGCCTACCGCGGGCAGCAGCTGGTGCAGCGGATGACCCCCATGGTGGATGGCGCAGGTGAAGAAGATCCCGGCGGTTGCCGTCGCCAGCGGGTTGTCGCGCAGCCGGCCGCCCTCCTGCACCAACCTGCGGGTGATGCTCAGCCCGATGGCGGTGTACACGACGGTGATGACGACGTTGGCCGCCGCGCCCAGGTGCCACCATTGCCAGTCCATGAGGCCTCCTCGCTGCCGGTCTGCGGCGGACGCACCGGCCGGCACGAGCCTACGCCCGCATGGCGTACGGGCGGGGGACGGCCACCGCCCCCTCCTTCCGGGATCTGGAAAAAATGACTCATTTTGACCATGGTCGCTGGCCGCGGCCACGCCGACTATTTCCTCTACCTCTCATCTCCCTGGGCAAAAAGGTCTGAATGCCGATGAACGCCATGTCCTTCGGGGCGGCGCTGCGCCGCCGGGCGGCCACAGCGGCCACCCTCACCGTCGCCGTCGCCGCCGCGCTGCTGGTCACGGCGCCACCGGCGTTCGCCGAGTACAAGACCCGAGCATTTGTGACGCGGGTGCTCGACGGTGACACCATCGAGGTCGACACCAACCGCGACGGCAAGACAGACCAGACGATCCGGTTCATCGGCGTCGACACCAACGAGAAGAATCAGTGCGGCTATGCCGCGGCCACCCGCCTGCAGAAGCGACTGCTGCAAGGCCGCTGGGTCACGCTTGCCACCGACGTCAAGAACGCCGTGGGGCAGGTCGAGGACGGTGAGGGGAAGGCTCGGCCGCTGCGCCGTGTGTACGTGAAGCGCAACGGCAAGCAGATCGATGCCACCGCGCATGTCCTCGCCGCGGGCCTGGGCCTGTTCCGCGGTGACGACACCCAGCCCACGCGGATGCCGCGCTACCACGCGACGTCCTACAAAGCGGCCATCGCCGGCAAGGGCATCTTCAAGGGCGACATGTGCGGCACGAAGTTCTCGCCCGGAGCGAAGTTCCAGGTCGACCTGCAGTGGTCGGACTCGGTGAAAGGTCGCAAGCTGTACGACGAGCACGTCCGCATCACCAACGTGGGCACGGCGCCGGCCAACTTCAAGAACTGGGTTATCCGCCCGGGGGGCAAGCGCTACTTCCGCGTCCCCACCGTGGATGCGGCAGGCAGGTCCCTTGGCACGCTCGCGCCGGGTGAGACGATGCGCATCTGGGTCGGCCACGGCACGCAGTCACGGCTCGAGCGCTACCTCGGCTCCCAGTGGTCCAACAACAAGGTCGGTCAGCTGTGGCCTGACATCGACGTGTTCAAGAAGTCGACGTGGGGCCAGAAGGGCGACGGGGTGTACCTGCTCGACCCCAAGCGCAACGTCCGCGGGTTCCAGATGTACGGCTGCCGTGCCCGCTGCGGGAACCCCGCGATCGGCAAGCTGGAGGTCAAGGGAAATCCCGGCAAGGGCGGTCTGGGTCCGGCCGACGAGTGGGTGCGCATCCGCAACATCCACACCGCGGCCGTGCGCGTCGACCGGTTCGTGGTTGACGTCGCCAACTTCAGCGTGCCGCTGACCGAAGGCGCGCCGCTGTCGTTGAACCCAGGCGAGTCGATGTACGTCCGGATGGGTCACGGCACGACCACGTCGCACGAGATCTTTCTGAACAACGGCGGCAGCCAGGGCGTCATCCCGAACGGGGGTGGCCAAGCAGTCCTGCGCACCTACCCCGGCGTCAAGATCGGCTGTAACTCCTGGGGCTCTGGGAGCTGCACCGTTCGCTGATCGGGACCGGCGGCTCGATACGGTAGAAGGGTGACCAAACGGTCGCCCTTTTGTCGTTCCACGATCGAGTCGTCGAGCATGCTGGAGAGTCCGAGCGCGGGCGGTGCCCCCCGTCGGAAACGGGACGAGCCAGACTGGCCGTGCTCGGCGCGGTGCTCGGGGTCGCGGTGGTGGGGCTCGTGGTGCTGCTGCTGGTCGCCCGGACCGGGGAAGTCCCGGACGTGCTATCGG
>DATLGM010000299.1:0-11400 GCA_035540515.1 Egibacteraceae bacterium
CCGCCCGCGCTTCTTGGACATCCCGCAGGGTCACGCCGACCGCCACCCCGGCGATGACCACCAGCGCCAACGGCTTGCCCGAGGCTGCCATGGCCGCGACGGCGCCGGGGCAGGTCCCCGCGATCGCCCAGCCGGTGCCGAACACCAGGCCGCCGGCGAGGTGCTTGCGCTCGACCGCGTCGCGGCTGACCTCGACGACGCCACCGAACAGCGACCGGACCCGCCGGCGCCGCAGCAGCTCCACCAGCGGCACCCCCGTCGCCAGCGTCGCGAGCATCATCAGGTACAGGTGCGCGTGGCGGAACAGCAGCCCGTCGTGGATCACGTCGTAGTCGGCCATGCCCGTGGCGAACAGCGCCGCGCCGAACACGACCCCCACGCCCGCGGCAGCCGCGTTCACAGCGCCCCGCCCGAGACCAGATGCAGCACCCACGTCACTGCCACGGCCGTCGAGAAGAACACCGCCGTCGTGACATAGCTGCCGCCCGACAGCGACGAGCAGCCCGAGATCCCGTGACCCGAGGTGCAGCCGCCGGCGTACCGCGCCCCGTAGCCGATCAGCACCCCACCGCCGAGCAGCATCGCGACGAGGACGTGCGCCGGCACCGTGGTGGACAGCGACCCGTAGCCGCCCTCGGCGAACCGGCCGCCCGCCATGGCGGCGCCGGCCGCCCCCACGACCAGCCCGCCCAAGAACCACAACCGCCAGGTCTCCACCCCGGGCCGGCGCAGCAGCACCTTGCCCACGGCGAGGTAGGACCCGGAAACACCCAGCCGGCGGTTGCCGATCGCGTACAGCGCTGCGACGCACAACACGAAGATCGGCCCCCCGACGTACCAGGGCAGCAGCGGTTCCATCTCAGCCCCCTCGGATGCTCGAACGAACGACGGTAACGCCGTTTCGCCCCCTTCACGATGGTCACTTCGGGCTATGCGAACCGGCCTCCCGCACCGCGTACGCTCCTGCGGTGACCGCCGACGACATCGGCGAGCCGGCGGCCGACCCGCCTCCCGCCGACCCGCCCACCGCCGAGCGTCCGACCGACGCCCCGCCGCCAGGAGACGACGGCGTCGCGCTGCGCGCGGTCGGGATCGGCTACGCCTACGGCGACCTGGTCGCAGCGCGCGACGTGTCGTTCGCGGTGGCCAAAGGAGAGGTCCTCGGCTTCCTCGGCCCCAACGGGGCGGGCAAGTCCACGACGATCAAGATGCTCACCGGCCAGCTGCCGCCCCGTGAGGGCAGCATCGAGATCCTCGGCCTGCCGATGCCTGACAAGCGCGAGGAGATCCAAACGCGCATCGGGGTGGTGTTCGAGGAGAAGAACCTGTACCCGACCCTGTCGGCCCACGAGAACCTGCGGTTCTTCGGAAAGCTGTTCGGCATCAGCGACGTCGACGCCGACGGGTTGCTCGAGCGGGTCGGGCTCGCCGGCCGTGGCGACGAGCGCGTCTCCCGCTTCTCCAAGGGCATGCAGCAGCGCCTGATGGTCGCCCGCGCGCTGGTCAACAACCCGGAGGTGCTGTTCCTCGACGAGCCGACCGACGGGCTGGATCCCGTCTCCGCGCGCTCGGTCCGCCAGCTCATCCGCGAGGAGGCCGACCGCGGCGCCGCCGTGCTGCTCACCACACACGACATGCACGAAGCTGACGAGCTATCGGACCGTGTGGCGTTCATCAACGACGGCACGATCCTGGCCTTGGACACGCCCGAGGCGCTCAAGCTGCAGCACGGCCGTCGTGCGGTGAAGGTGCGGTTCGCGGCCGACGGCGTGGTCCAGGAGGAGGTCGTGCCCCTCGACGAGGCCGCCGGCGCGCGTCTTGCAGAGCTGGTGGCCCGGCCCGACCTCATCACGATCCACACCGAGGAAGCGACGCTCGAGGACGTGTTCGTCGAGTTCGCCGGCCGCCGGCTGGAGTAGGCGTGCCGGTGCGCGTGGACCTGGTCAAGGCGATCGTCGCCAAGGACCTTCGCGTGTTCCTGCGCGACCGGTTCTACGTGCTGGTCACGGTGATGGGGCTGGTCTTCTACGTCCTGGTCTTCTGGCTGCTGCCCGACACCGTGGACGAGAGCATCGGCCTGGGGGTGCACATCCCGGGCGGGGAGCAGCTGATCGCGCAGCAGGCCGGCGCGGGAGGCGGGTTTCAGATCGTGCCGTTCGACTCGCGCGAGGCGCTCGAGGCCGCCGTCACCGACGGGTCCGAGGTCGTCGCCGGCCTCGACTTTCCCGAGGGGTTCCTCGAGCAAGCCGCCACCGGCGAGGAGACGACCGTCCGCGTCGTGCTGTCCGGCGGCGCCCCCGAGGAGCTCCGCCCAGCCCTGGTCGGTGGCGTCCGAGAGATCGTCGCCGCGATCGGTGGTGGCGAGCCCCCGGTGGCGCTGCCGACGATGAGCGACGTCGTCTTGGGCCCCGACCGGACCGGCCAGCAGCTGTCCATGCGCGAGCGGATGCAGCCGTTGCTCGTCTTCCTGGTCCTGATCGTCGAGATGTTCGCGCTGGCATCGCTGGTCGCCGCCGAGATCGCGCAGAAGACGGTGACCGCGGTGCTGGCAACGCCGACGCGCGTCCGCGACCTGCTCGCCGCGAAGGCGACCCTGGGGACGGGCCTTGCGTTCGTCCAGGCGATGGCGATCGCGCTGGCCACCGGCGCGCTGCTGCAGGCCCCGCTGCTGCTGACCGTCGCCTTGCTGCTCGGCGCGATCCTGGTGACCGGGTTCGGGCTCATCGCCGGCGCCAGCGGCCGCGACTTCATCAGCATCGTCTTCTGGAGTCTGCTGTTCGCCATTCCATTGACCATCCCGGCCGTCGCCGTGCTGTTCCCGGGCGCCGCCGCCGACTGGGTCCGCGGCCTGCCCACCTACGGCCTGGTCGAGACGATCGTGGGTGTCACCGCGTACGGCGAGGGCTGGGCGCAGGCGTGGCGAAGCCTGGGGTTGGTGGCGGTCTGGTGTGTGGTGGCGTTCGTCATGGGCCTGGCCGTGCTCAGCCGCCGCGTGGAGCGGGTGTAGCCGTGGACCTCACCCGCGTGTGGCAGATCCTGGCCAAAGACCTCCGCCTCGGCCCACGATCCCCGCTGTTCCTGTGGGCGCTGCTGCTGCCGGTGCTGGTGACCCTGCTGCTGCGCGGCGTGTTCGGCGGGCTGTTGTCGCCCCAGCCGAGGCTGGCCATCGTCGACCAGGGCGACTCGGCGATGACCACGCAGGCGCGGGCCGCCGACGAGCTGGCGGTGACGAGCCTCGACGACCCGGCTGCCCTTCGCCGCGACGTCGAGCTCGGCCGCTACGACGCCGGGCTGGTGCTGCCCGAGGGGTTCGACGAGGCCGTGGCGGCCGGCGCACGACCGCAGCTGCAGCTGTGGATCGCCGGCGAGAGCCTCGCCGCCAACCGCGCGATCCTCATCGGCGCGATCCTGGGCATGGCCAGGGAGCTGACCGGCGACGCGCCGCCGGTGGACGTCGAGGTCGTGCAGCTCGGCGACGCCGGCCTGCCTCTGGACGTCCGACTGATCCCGATGGTCGTGATCCTGGCCGTCGCGATCGCCGGCGCGATGGTCCCCGCCTCGAGCCTGGTGGAGGAGAAGGAGCGCCGCACCCTGCTCGCGGTGCTGGTCAGCCCCGCCTCGACCCGTGAGGTGCTGCTGGCCAAGGGGGCGCTGGGCTGGCTGCTGGCCATGGTCGCCGGCGTGATGACCCTGCTGCTCAACGGCGCGCTGGCCGATGGGGCGGCAACGACGCTGACCGCCGTCGCGCTCGGCGCGCTGATGATGTGCCAGATCGGCTTGCTGCTGGGCGCGTGGGCGCCGGACACCAACACGCTGTTCGCTGCGTGGAAGGCCGGGGCGCTGCTGCTGCTGTACCCGGTGGTTGTCTTCCTGTGGCCGGGCCTGCCGCAGTGGGTCGGTTTCTTCAGCCCCACGTACTACGTGATGCGCCCCGTCTACTCGGCCGCCGTCGAGGGCGCCGGCTTCGGGGACGTGGCCGTCTTCCTGGTCGTTGCGGCGCTCATCTGCGCCGCGCTGGTACCGGCCGTCGACCGCATGGGCCGCTGGCTGGAGCGCCGGCTCGCCGCCGGCGCCGTGAGCCGCCGGTCCAAGAAGGCGCCGGCCACAGCCGCCTCGGCCTGACGCCGCTTCCCAGGGCCCCCAACCCCCCACCTGTGGTGTGTGGGTCTGGGTTGATGGGCCATAGGGTGCGTGGGTCTGAGTGCACATCTGTGCACTGTCGGCCACACAGCCAGCCGAGGATGCACGCAGACCCACACACCCCGGTTGGGGGCGAGCGCGGGCGGCGCCGGCCGCCTGAGCTACGGCAGGATCGGCGCGGGCACCGGGTAGGAGACGAGCTGCCCGTTGGCCAGGGCGCTGCGGATGACCGTGGTGCGGGTGCCCGCCATCACGCCGAGGCCGTTGCGCATCAGCGGGTCGACCCACAGGTGGGTCATGATCCCGGCGGCCTCCATGGTGTCGCCGGGCGCGTCGCCCAGCAGCGTGTTCGCACCCGAGCCCGAGTCACCCGGTGAGATCGCCCCGAAGAACATGTAGTGCGACTTGCCCCAGTGCAGCGCCGTGCCGGAGCGGGGCGTCCCGCCGGTGCCGACGGCGGTGCCGTGGCCGTAGTGGACGATCTGCTGGGCCAGGAACGGGTCCGGGTTGACGCTGACCGAGGGGATCAGGCTGTTGCCCGGGAAGCTCAGCCCCGCGACCGCGCCCGTCTTGGTGAACGTGCCACGCGGGCCACCCCAAAACGCCATCGTCGGCGTGACCAGGTGCTGGTAGCGCGCCTCGACGTCGATCAGCGCCCAGTCGGCGCCGGGTCCGGCGTCCTTGGAGGTGGAGAACTTGCCGAAGTCCAGAAGGATCGGGTTCGTCACGCCGGCGCGGTTGCCGAACGCGGCGATCATCGTCGCCTTCGTTCCCGTCTTCCCGCAGTGGCCGGCCGTGGAGATCTTGTACGAGCCGGGCGAACCGAACACGTGGGCGAGACTGCACCACCCGATGCCCTGGTCGTCGATCAGCAGCAGCAGCCCACCCGGGCGGATGCCGAACCAGCCGGCGCCGGCCACCGTCGCCAGCGCCGGCAGCTCGACCCGCTCGGCGTTGCCGTGGCGGTCGACCATCGTCGGCGCGCTGAAGTCCATCCCCCGCAGCACGTGGGCGGGGGGCAGTCCCATCTTGGCCAGGTGCTGGTCGCCGAGGTCAAAGCGCAGCGGTGCCCATGTCCCGGGCTCGTGGCGGTCCAGGACCTGGTCGATGAACTCGCCCCGCAGCTGTTCGATGGTCGCGTCCGGCAGCCGGTAGGGCGAGACCGTCAGCTTCGCGGTCGCGTCTCCGGTCGAGGCGACGGCGGTGGTGGCCGCCAGCGCGACGACGGCGAGGGCAGCGGCAAGGGCACGGATGGGGCGGCGCATGAATCCTCCAACGGCGGTCGGCGGGGCAGAGAGGTCTTCGGCGGCGGCCCCGCGGCCTCCTGCCTCAGGTGGTGACTCGCCGGGGATTGATCGGCTCCAAGTTGATATCGATACGCTTAGATTTTCTACTGGCAAAGCGGTACACTGCCAGCCATGGACGTTGAACGCTTCACCCGCAAGGCGCAGCAGGCGGTCACGAATGCCGTCCAGTTCGCGTCGCAGCGCGCCAACCCCGAGGTCGTCCCGCTGCACCTGCTGCTGGCGCTGCTCGGCGATTCCGAGGGCCTGGTGCATCCGGTCATCGAGCGGCTCGGGTCCACCCCGACCGCCGTGCGCAAGGCGACGACCGACGCGCTGGCCGCCCTGCCGTCGGCCCGCGGCGCCACCGCGCAACCGGGGCTGTCGCGCGCGCTGACCACAGTGCTGGACGAGGCGCAGACCACCGCGCAGACCCTCGGGGACGACTACACCTCCACCGAGCACCTGCTGCTCGCACTCTCCGGCGACGACGGGCCGGCCGGCGCCGTGCTGAAGGGCGCCGGCGTCACCGGCGAACCGCTGCTGACCGCGCTGCGGGACCTGCGCGGCAGCCAGCGCGTGACCAGCCAGGACCCCGAGGGCACCTTCCAGGCGCTGGAGAAGTACGCCACCGACCTGACCGTGCTCGCCCGCGAGGGCACGCTCGACCCGGTCATCGGCCGCGACTCGGAGATCCGCCGCGTCATCCAGGTGCTGTCGCGGCGCACCAAGAACAACCCGGTGCTCATCGGCGACCCTGGCGTCGGCAAGACCGCGATCGTCGAGGGCCTCGCGCAGCGCATCGTCGCCGGCGACGTCCCCGAGAGCCTGAAGGACAAGCGGCTGGTGGCGCTGGACCTCGGCGCGATGATCGCCGGCGCGAAGTACCGCGGGGAGTTCGAAGAGCGTCTCAAGGCGGTGCTGGGCGAGATCGAGGGATCCGACGGGCAGATCATCAGCTTCATCGACGAGCTGCACACCATCGTCGGCGCCGGCAAGGCCGAAGGGGCCATGGACGCCGGCAACATGCTCAAGCCCATGCTCGCCCGCGGCCAGCTGCGCATGATCGGCGCGACCACGCTGGAGGAGTACCGCGAGATCGAGAAGGACAAGGCGCTCGAACGTCGGTTCCAGCCGATCACCGTCGGGGAGCCGAGCATCGACGACACGGTCGCGATCCTGCGCGGGCTGAAGGAGCGCTACGAGGTCCACCACGGGGTGCGGATCACCGACGCCGCGCTGGTCGCGGCGGCCAAGCTGTCCGACCGCTACCTCACGGAGCGCTTCCTGCCGGACAAGGCGATCGACCTCATCGACGAGGCCACCTCGCGGTTGCACATCGAGCGCGAGTCCAAGCCCACCGAGATCGACGTGCTCGAGCGACGCATCAACCAGCTCGAGATCGAACGGGCAGCCCTCGAGGGTGACGAATCCGCCGCGGGGCGCCTCGACGAGATCGGAGGCGAGCTCGAGCAGCTGCGTGCCGAGAAGGCCGAGCTCGACCGTCAGTGGGAGGCCGAGAACACCGCGGTCGACCGCCTCAACGACCTCCGCCGCCGCCACGAGGAGGCCCGCACCGAGGCCGAGCGCGCCGAGCGTGACGGAGACCTGCAGCGCGCCGCCGAGCTGCGCTACGGCGTCATCCCGCAGCTCGAGCGCGAGCAGGCCGACGCAGAGCAGGCCGTGCAGGCCGAGACACGGATGGTCAAAGACGCCGTAGACGCAGAGGACGTCGCCGAGGTGGTCGGCAGCTGGACCGGGATCCCCGTCTCGCGGCTGCTGGAGGGTGAGCGCGACAAGCTCGTGCGCCTCGAACAGCTGCTGTCAGCGCGGGTCATCGGCCAGGACGAAGCGGTGAAGGCGGTCTCCGACGCCGTGCGCCGCTCTCGCGCCGGCTTGGCAGACCCCGACCGGCCGCTCGGCTCGTTTCTGTTCCTCGGCCCGACCGGGGTCGGTAAGACCGAGCTGGCGCGCGCGCTGGCGGAGTTCCTGTTCGACGACGAGCGGGCCATGATCCGCCTCGACATGGGCGAGTACGGGGAGAAGCACACCGTCTCGCGGCTGATCGGGGCACCCCCCGGCTACGTCGGCTACGAAGAGGGTGGCCAGCTCACCGAGCCGGTCCGCCGGCGCCCGTACTCGGTCGTGCTGCTTGACGAGGTGGAAAAGGCCCACCCGGACGTGTTCAACGCGCTGCTGCAGGTGCTCGACGACGGGCGGCTGACCGACGGGCAGGGCCACACCGTCGACTTCCGCAACGCCGTCGTGATCATGACGTCGAACCTGGGCAGCCAGTGGATCCTTGACCCCACCGAGTCCGAGGAGGTCATCCGCGGGCGAGTGATGGGCGCCGTGCAAGAGCACTTCCGCCCGGAGTTCCTCAACCGCCTCGACGAGATCCTGATCTTCCACCGCCTCGACAAGGGCCAGCTGCGACAGATCGTCGACGTGCAGCTGCAGCGCGTGCAGGAGCGCTTCGACCAGCGCGAGCTGACGCTCGAGCTGACCGACGCCGCGCGCGACTGGCTCGCCGAGCGGGGCTTCGACCCGATCTACGGGGCCCGGCCGCTCAAGCGTGTGCTGCGCCGGGAGCTGGAGGACAAGGTGGCGCTGGCGCTGCTCGACGGTCGCATCGACGAGGGTGACACGCTGAAGATCGACGCCGGCGACGACGGGCTTGTGATCTCGTAGGCTTCGCGCGCTCCAGCCACCCAGACCCCGGGGCGGAGGACGGCTGAACGAACAGGGGAGATCCATGGCTGACGAGCACGGTTTCGAGTCCCACACCCACGACGCGGTGGTGCACTCGCACGAGCACTGGCATGTGACGCACAACTTCAACGCACAGGCGCAGACCTTCGTGCATTTGGCCTCACAGCACACACACGAGCACGACCACGCCGCGCTGGAGCACGCGCACTTCCCGCATCAGGACTTCGAGTCCGAGCATCGCGGCGAGGCCCACGACCACTACCACGCCGACCCGGTCGGCGAGGAGCAGGGCCAGCAAGCCGCGCCGGTGGCGAAGAAGGCCCCGGCCAAGAAGGCCGCCACGAAGAAGGCGACCGCCAAGAAGGCCGCCGCGAAGAAGGCGACCGCCAGGAAGTCCTGACACTCCCGGTGAAGGAATCTCTAGATTCCCCGTCAGGTGGTGGAATCTGGAGATTCCTTCACCCTTGAGGTCAGGCCTGGTCGGGGTACTGGTCCTCGAGGTTGTCCGACTGGGTCATCAGCAGGCCCGCGTTGAGTCCGAGGTCGGCGAGGACGGCCTCGTGCTCGGCGGGGTCGATGTGATCGGGCAGCTCGCGGTCGGCGCGTTCGGCACGTTCGAGGTCGCCGGCGGCGATGAACTGCTCGATCAGCTGTTGCTTTTCGATCCGCATGATCGCGGGGTACCCGGGCGCGGCCGTGGCCAACCAGACGCACCGTAGGATCCGCGCGATGACATCAGAGTTCGACCAGGACACGGCCGTCGAGCCCCTGGGCGCCGGTGCCTACCGCGCCCAGATCACGCCGCGCTGGAACATCGGCGACAAGCCCAACGGCGGCTACCTGCTGGCGGTCGCCCTGCGGGCGGCGGCGGTTGAGCTGCCGATGCCGCATCCGTTCACGGCCACCGCGCACTACCTGCGCGTCGCAGATCCGGGGTCCGCCCACCTGGACGTTGAGGTCGTCAAGACGGGTCGCACCCATGCCACCGCACAGGTGCGGCTGCACCAGGGCGACGCGGAGGTGCTGCGCGTCCTGACCACCTTCGGCGACCTGGCAGGGCTTGACGGCCCCAGCCAGGTGACCGCCCAGCCGCCACCCCTGCCGCCCATCGAGCAGTGCGTGCCGGCCGCGGCGCGGATGCCCGACGGCTCCCACGTCGCCATCGTGGAGCGCTTCGACGTCGCGTTCGACCCGGCCTCCGTCGGGTGGTTCTTGGGCAAGCCGTCGGGCGCCGGCCGTATGAGCGCGTGGATGCGCTTGGCCGACGGCCGCCAGCCAGACCCCCTCGCGCTGACGCTGATGGTGGACGCGCTGCCGCCGCCGGTGTTCGACCTCGGCGCCGCCGGCTGGGTGCCCACCATCGAGCTGACTGCACACGTCCGCGCGGTCCCGGCGCCCGGATGGCTGCGGGTGACCGCCGCCACCCGCTTCCTCCAGGGGGGTTACCTGGAGGAAGACGCCGAGATCTGGGACGCCACCGGCACGTTGGTCGCGCAGTCCCGGCAGCTTGCGCGCTTGACCGGCTGGCGCGGATCGCAGCACTAGCATCGGCGGCAGTGACGCCGCCCGGTCCGTCTCCGCTGCACCCCGACACCCTCGCGGTGGTGGCGGGGCGCGGCCCGCATGACCCGGGCGGCCCGCTGAACGTCCCGGTCCACTTCTCCTCCACGTACCACCCGGGCGGCGACGTGACGTACGCGAGGGAGGGGAACCCCACCTGGTACGCCTTCGAGGAGACGCTCGGCCTGCTTGAGCGGGGCCATGCGCTGGTCTTCGCGTCCGGGATGGCGGCCGTCAGCGCGGTGCTCGAGGAGCTGCCGGCTGGGGCGACGGTCGTGGCGCCGGCCGACGCCTACACCGGTACCCGCGGCTACCTCGACGACTGCGCGCGCCGCGACCGTCTGGACGTGCGCCTGGTCGACGTCACCGACACCGACGCCACCCTGGCTGCCTGCGACGGGGCGGCGCTGCTGTGGGTCGAGAGCCCGACCAACCCGCTGATGGGCGTGGCGGACCTGCCGGCACTGTGCGAGGGGGCGACACAGCGTGGCTGCGTCGCCGTGGTCGACAACACCTTCGCCACACCCCTGGCCCAGCAACCACTGGCTCTTGGCGCGGACGTGGTCGTGCACTCCGCGACGAAGTTCATCGCGGGCCACTCCGACGTGCTGATGGGCGCGGTCGCCGTCCGTGACCTGTCCCTCCGTGACCGGCTGCGGCAGCGGCGCACCCTGCTCGGCGCGGCGGCGGGGCCGATGGAAGTGTTCCTGGCCCTGAGAGGGCTGCGGAGCCTGCCGGTCCGTCTCGAGCGCGCCCGGTCGACCGCCGCCATGCTCGCCGAGCGGCTCACGGACCATCCCGCCGTCACGCGCGTCCGCTATCCGGGGCTGGCGTCGGACCCCGGCCACGCGCGGGCGAGCCGGCAGATGTCGTCGTTCGGCGCCATGCTGTCGTACGAGGTCGCTGACGCCGAGGCCGCCGAGCGGATCTGCGCCGCCACCCGGGTCATCACGCACACCACCAGCCTGGGCGGCATCGAGACGACCATGGAGCGCCGCCGGCGACACCCCAACGAGGACCTGACACCGGATGGTCTGATCCGGGTCAGCGTCGGATGCGAGCACCCTGACGACCTCTGGGCGGACCTCGAGCAGGCGCTCGGTCGCGCATGACGATCCTGGCCTGGCAGCGGGGGGGAGCGCCGACCGGGCCGGCGGTGGTGCTGGCACACGACTGGGCCGCCGACGCCTCGTGGTGGCAGGACACTGGATGGGTCGAGGGCTTGGAGGCCGCCGGCCTCGCTGTGTATGTCCCTGACCTTCCCGGTCACGGCGAGTCGGCCGACGTGCTGGTCCCACCCGACACCGAGCCGGCGGCGTGGACGGCGAACGCCATCCTGGCCGACCTCAGCCGGCTGCGCGTCGACTCCCTGGCGGCGGTCGGTTACCGCATGGGCGCCCTGGTCGCCGGCCACCTCGCCGTCCGCGCCCCGGACCAGGTGCGCCGCCTGGTGATCGTCGGATGCGACGACGGGGCGGTGCTGGAGCGCGGCAGCGACGTCGCCGCTGCCTTGCGCGATCCCAGCGCGGCGCTGTGGAACGCCGACGCCTCGGCGGCGGTGTCCCGGGCCCGCAACGACCGGCGCCATCACCTGCCGACGCTCGCCCAGTGGGCCGAGTCGGCCGCCTGGCCGGCCGCCCCCAGGCTCGGGGCGCTGCGCACACCGGTGCTGCTGGCCATCGGCCAGGACGACCCGCGCCGCCAG
>DATLGM010000300.1:0-1894 GCA_035540515.1 Egibacteraceae bacterium
GTGCTCCCCGGTCTCCACGGCAGTGCCGACGCCGAGGTACTGCCGTTGCAGATCCGGGTTCTCCAACAGCTCCGTGGCGGTCGACTCCGCTCGGATGCGGCCGGAGACCATGACGAGCTGCCGTTCGGCCATCGCGGTGGCGGCGCGCAGCTTCTGCTCCACGACCAGGACCGCCACACCTTCGGAGACCAGGTGGTGGACCGCGTCGACCAGGACGTCGACGATTGTGGGAGCAAGGCCTTCGGACGGCTCGTCCATGAGCACGAGCGAACCGTTGAGCAGCAGGGCCCGGCCGACGGCGAGCATCTGCTGCTCGCCACCCGACAGCGAGCCGGCGTGGCTTGCCGTCCGGTCGGCCAGCCTGGGGAACAGCTCATAGACGGCCTTGGGCGTCCACCGCTTCCCGCGCGTGCCCTTGGCGAGCATCGCCAGGTGCTCGTCGACGGTCAGCGACGGGAACAGGCGGCGGCCCTGGGGGACGTAGGAGATCCCGGCGCGGGCGATCTTCTCCGGCGTCTTGCCGCTGATCGGCTCGCCGTGCAGCAGGATCTCTCCGCTGGTCGGGCGGATCAGCCCCATGAGCGTGTCGCACAGGGTCGTCTTGCCCATGCCGTTGCGGCCGATGATCCCGACGGCTTCCACCCCCATGCGGAAGCTGACGTGGTCGAGGACCTGCGACTCGCCGTAGCCGGCGCACAGGTCCCGCACCTCGAGCAGCGGCGCCTCTGAGCCGCTCACGACAGGGCGGCTACCGCCCTCCGGGCTGCTTGAGCCGCTCATGACAGGGCGGCTACCGCCCTCCGGGCTGCTTGAGCCGCTCATGCCGCCTCGCTGCCGAGGTAGATCTCGTGCACCAGGGGGTTGGCCTGTACCTCGTCGGGGGTGCCGCCGGCGACGGTCTTGCCGTCGGACATCACCACGATGCGGTCGGCCACCCTGAAGGCGACGTCCATGTCGTGTTCGATCAGCAGCAGCGTCGTCGCACGCGGGAGCGCCTCGAGCAGCTCGATGAGCCGCTCGCGTTCACCCCGCGACAGGCCGGACGCCGGCTCGTCGAGCAACAGCACGTCGGGGTCGGTGACCAGCGACATGCCGATCTCCAGCTGGCGCTTCTGCCCGTGGGACAGGTCGCTGACCAGCGTGTCCATCCGCTCGTCCAGCCACACGGACCGCGCGGCCTGCTGTGCACGGTCACGCCAGTCGCGGTCCTTGCCGCCCGGCAGCAGCGACCGGTGTCGGCCGTTTCTCCCGACGACCGCGAGGTACAGGTTGTCGGCCACGGTCAGACCCGGGAAGGACCGCGCTTTCTGGTACGTCCGTGCCACACCGAGACGTGGACGGTGGCGTGACGGCAGGTACGTGCAGTCCACACCTTTGATGACCACCGAGCCTTCCGTCGGCTTGAGGTCGCCGGCAACGACGTTGAACAGCGTCGTCTTGCCCGCGCCGTTGGGACCGAGGATGGCCAGGCGGTCGCCCTGGGCGACGTCGAGGTCGACGCCGCCCAGGGCGAGCAGGCCGCCGAACGCCATCACGATCGAGCGCAGCTCGATGACCTTGGCGGCAGTGCCGCCGTCGGTCGACGTGGTGGTGTCAGTGGCCATTGCCTGCTCGCTTTCGCCGCGGTGCGCCTAGCGCTGCGGCTCGCCGTTCTCCACGGGGATGGCGTTGCCTGCCCACGGCAGGTCGCTCTCCTCACACGGCGGGAAGTCACGCGACGGCGGCGGGGTGTCCGTGCCGAACGTGCCACCGAAGGTCTGGTCGACCTCCGGGATCAGCGCGACCGACTCCTGGACGACCTCGCCGTCCCGCTCGACCAGCTGCGACAGGACGACGTCGACGACGCCGCTGCGGTTCTCGTCGAGGCTGACGTCACCGTAGGGCAGCTCGACGG
>DATLGM010000301.1:0-8486 GCA_035540515.1 Egibacteraceae bacterium
CGCCCCCACGGGCGCACCACCCTGACCCCGCCCCGAAAGGACCACGTCATGACCTCCCGCCTCGCCGGAACCGTCGCGCTCGTCACCGGCGCCAGCAGCGGCATCGGCCACTCGACCGCCCTGCACCTCGCTGAGCACGGCGCGTCCGTCGCCGTCGTCGCCCGCCGACGCGACCGCCTGGACGACCTGGTCGCGCAGATCGAGAAGTCCGGCGGCGCCGCGCTGGCGATCCCCGCCGACATCTCGGACCGCACCCAGGCCGAAGCCGCCGTGCAGACAGCCGCGGACCACTTCGGACGCCTCGACATCCTGGTGAACAACGCCGCCCTCATGCTTCTCGGCACCGTTGTCGGGGCCGACGCCAACGAGTGGGAGCGGATGATCGACATCAACCAGAAGGGGCTGCTCTACATGACCAACGCGGCCCTTCCGCACCTGCAGCGAGCCGCGCAGGAGGGCCCTCGTCAGGTGGCTGACCTCGTCAACATCTCCTCCATCGCCGGCCGAGTGTCGATGAGGAACATGGCCGTCTACAGCATGACCAAGTTCGGAGTGAACGGGTTCAGCGAGTCGCTCCGGCAGGAGCTCGCCAAGAGCCACGTCCGCGTCGGCGTCCTGGAGCCCGGCAAGGTCGCGACCGAGCTCGTCTCGCACAACAGCGCCGAGGTCATCGAGGACATCGAGGCGAACTTCGGCGGATTCCGCGAGCTGGACGCCCAAGACATCGCCGACGGAGTGACCTACATGGTCACCCGCCCGCGGCACGTGGCCGTCGGCGAGCTGTGGATCATGCCTACTGCACAGGGCTGACCGATTGCGGACGTCCACACGGTGGACACCGGCGCAGGCCGAGGCCACGATGTCGGCCTGGCGGCACCAGCGCCTCACCGGCTCGACCGAGATGTCGAGGTCAGCCGCGACCTCGACCTGGCTCAGGTCGCCGCGGCGAGCGACCCGCACGACGTCACGCTGGAACTCCTCGGGACTGCTTGGGCGCAGCGACATCCTCCCGCAGGACCACGTCCCGCGGAAGAGGTGTGGACCGAACCCGCAGCAGGTCCCAGTTCTCGAGGGAGGCCCGGACGAGGGAAATCCTGTCGCGGTCGCGGCTGGGCGACGCTGGAACCCGGCGGCTGTCTGCGTCGTCACCTGTACTTCCACCCGGGCGAGGACCCGGCTTCCACGCGACACGGGTCAAGGGCCGGCCGCCACAGCGGCACGAACGCCGACCTCGTCGCCGCCGGCCGTCGGGAGGGAGTGCTGGGTCCCCTAGAAACTGGAATCTCGCGATCCGTTCGCGCACGCGGCTGCACCGGTCGGGCTGTCATTCCGGGTCTTCCCGACGTACTGAGGGCCAGCACCGAGCGCCGACCTGCGCGCAACGTCTGGAGGTACTCCGCTGACCCGGCTCAGCGACCGATTGCGGCGCGCGCGTCCTTCATCAGCAGCAGCAAGTGCAGCGGGTCGGTCGGCGACGGTCCGACGTCGAAGTGGGCGTAGAAGGCGCGGGCGGTGTCGTTGAGCGCGTGTACTCACAGAGCTCGAACGCCGATGATCTCCGATGCCGCGACCGAGCGCAGGATGGCGTCGCGGAGAAGGTGCTTCCCCAGCCCGGAGCCCTGCTCCGTGCGGTCCACCGCGAGCCGCGACAGGAGGACCACCGGCACTGGATCCGGCATGTTGCGCCGCACCTTCCCGGTGGCATCGCGGTGCTGGACGCTGGCCGAGGCCAGCGCGTAGTAGCCGACGACCCGGTCGGCGCGGCAGGTCACGAAGCAGCGCGAGGCACCCTGGACGTGGTTGGCCAGCGCCCGCTGACGCAGGTAGTCGTCGAGCGGAGGCTCGCCGCTGTTGAAGCCGCTGGTGTCGTCGTCCTCCGCGATCGGACGGGGCACCCCTCCACCTCAGCGGCATGCCGGAGCAGCGCGTCCTGGTGCGAAGACAGGCGCACGGCGAGCCGGGAGTCCTTGACAGCCATGGACGCAGTGTGTGCCTGACAGGCGTACACGTCAGCGGCCCCAACCGCCGGCCTGGCACGGCCCGGGACCGGCATGAACCGCGCGGGTCTGGTGGAGGCTCTGATTCCGCGGGAGAGCCCCACGGCCGAGCCGGCCCGTGCACCCCGGGCACCGCAGCCGGCCTGCGGGCAGCAACCCACCGACCTCAACCGGGTCGGTCCCTACCATCAGCAACGGGTGCCTCTCCAAGCGCCGAGCGACGGCCCTCTCGGCCGGCCGAGGACAGGGAGGGCCGCTGCGCGTCCAGAGCATGGTCATGCTCCTGACGCGAAACCTGGACCCGAGACGATCTTGCTCTCGCCAGGGTTGTCGTCGAACTCTGCACCCCCTCTTGGCAGCAGCGTGCCAGCCGGCACTGACACGGCATTCCCGGCGACCTCAGACACAGCGGAACGGCGCGGGTGTTCGCGGCTCGATCCGGAGGGTCGTCGGTGAGGGCACCGGGGCGGGTGCAAGCACTAGCAGGCAGGACGCCTACAGGTCTGAGTCGACGTGGCGCCTACGGCTGGTTGGCCAGGCGCAGGACGGCGTTCGCCAGGACGTCCGCGCCGTCGGCGCAGGCGTCGGGCGTGGAGTACTCCCGGGGTGTGTGGCTGATGCCGCCGTTCTCACCCCTGACGAACACCATCGCCGTCGGGCAGATCGCAGCGATCTCCTGCGCGTCGTGGCCGGCTCCGGACATGGCACGGACGTACCCGAGCCCGAGGTCATGCGCGGTCTGCGCCAGCAAGTCCTGGATGGCGGGGTGGAACGGCACCATGGCGGTCTTGGCCATCCGCTCCCACGCGACCGCGACACCATGCTGCGCGGAGATGCTGTCGACGTAGCCGGCCAGGTGCTGCTCGGCTGCGGTCATCGCCTCGTCGTCGGGGTTGCGCAGGTCGATCGTGAGCATCGCGTGGTGCGGAATGACGTTGGTCTGTCCCGCGCCGATGTCGAAGGTCCCGACGGTGGCGCGCAGCTGCCCGAACTCGCCGCTGTCGCACATGCGGCGCAGCTCGACGACGACGTTGGCGGCGACCAGACCCGCGTCGTGGCGGGAGCCGATCGGCGTGGTGCCGGCATGCGCGGCCTCGCCACGGAGGGTGAGGCGCTGCCAGGAGATCGACTGCACACCTTTGACGATGCCGACGCTGACACCGGCTTCGGCCAGGATGGGGCCCTGCTCGATGTGGCACTCGATGTAGGCGTGCGGGATCGGCCGGCGCTCGTCCTCCGGGCCATCGAAGCCGATGCGCTGCAGCTCCTCGGCCACGGTCCTGCCGTCGGAGTCGGTCAGCTTGTGGGCGTGGTCGAGCGGGATACGGCCGGCGGTGACGGCAGAGCCAAGCATGTCCGTGCCGAAGCGGACGCCTTCCTCCTCGGTGAAGAACCCGACCTCGACGTCGCGCAGCGTCTCGATCCCGGCGGCGTTGAGCGTGCGCATGACCTCGATGCCGCCGAGGACGCCCAGGGTTCCGTCGAAGGCGCCGCCGGTGGCGACGGTGTCGATGTGGCTGCCCATGAGCACGCACGGCAGCGACCTGTCCCGTCCAGGCCGCGTGGCGTACACGTTGCCGATCCTGTCGACGCGCACCTCGAGTCCCGCTTCGGTCATCCACTGCACGCAGCGGCGGCGGGCCTCGGCGTCGGCTTCGGTGAGGGCGAGCCGGCGAACGCCCCGCAGGCCGGTGGCCTCGTCGTCGTAGGCGCCGATCTCCTTGAGCTCCATGAGCGCGGCCCAGAGGCGGTCGCGGTTGATGCGGACCTGCGGCGGCGTGGCGGTCATCGGGCGTTCCCTTCGGTACTGAGCAGGACGACGACGGCTCCGCTGTCCAGGTGCAGGGCGGCGCCTATCTGCGGATCGGCGAGGACGGCGCGGACGCCCGCAAGGGTCGCGGCGCCGCACGGTCCGGAGGACACGCCCAAACGGCCGAGGTCGTCGACGGCGCGCAGCGCCTCGTGGTCGGTGACCGCCACGGCAGCGTCAAGGCCGCCCCTCAGGACGGGCCAGGCCGAGCCGGAGATCGTCCCGCAGTTCAGGCCCGCCATGACCGTGTCGGCGGTTGGCACCGTCATGGGGCGCTGCTCCTGCAGGCTCGCGAGCACGCAGGCGGCGGTGTCCGGCTCGACCGACAGCACATGCGGTCGGGGCCCGTGGGATTGCCGGTAGTGACGCACCACGGCCTCAGCCAGCGAGCCCACGCCGACGGGCACCGCGACGAGGTCGGCGGCCAGCCCCTGCGCGGCCAGTTCAGCGTCGACCTCGTGCAGCAGCGTCCGGTAGCCGTCGATGATCAAGGCCGGGATGTCCGTGTAGCCCTCCCACGCGGTGTCCTGCACCAGCGCCCGATTCGGCTGCTCCTCCGCGAAGGCCGCGGCTCGCCGCACGGCCTCGTCGTAGTCGCCGTCGATGCGAACGACCGTCGCTCCCTCACCGGCAATGCGGTGGGCGGTCTCGGGCAGCATCACCGACGGGATGAACACCGTCGCACCGACGTCGAAGTGCGCGGCCATGCGGGCGACAGCGCGCCCGTGGTTGCCGTCAGTCGCCGCCACGAAGTGCACGCCGGACGTCCGTGCCTGCACCTGCTGGCACGCCCATGACGCGCCGAGGATCTTGAACGCCGGCAGGCCGAGGCGGGCGGACTCGTCCTTGACCAGCACGCGGCCGACGCCAAGCTTAGCGGCCAGGTCCGGCACGTCGACCAGCGGCGTCGGCTCGTATCCGGGCAGCGACCGGTGGAAGGCCACCGCCTCGTCGCTAGCCCCCGCTGCGGTCCACGTCTGGGCGCCGTCCGAGAAGTACCAGTGCGTCACCCGCTCAGCATTCCGCTGCGCCACCTTGCAGGTCCATCACGAACAGCGAGCCAGTACCGTGAAGAAGAACCGCACGATTTGCTGGAGGCTCATATTGCTCGATCTGCGACGTCTGCGCCTGCTGCGCGAGCTGAAGCGTCGCGGGACCGTGACTGCGGTGGCCGAGGCGCTCGGCTACAGCCCGTCGGCGGTGTCCCAGCAGCTCGCGACGCTGGAGCGGGAGACGCGCGTGACGCTGCTGGAGCCGGCCGGCCGGCGGGTGCGGCTGACGCCGCAGGCGGATGTGCTGGTGGAGCACGCCGAGCGGCTGCTCGCGGAGATGGAGCGCGCCGAGGCAGCGCTCGCGCGGTCCCTGCACGACACCGTCGGCACGCTGCGGGTAGCCGCGTTCCAGACGGCGGTCCTGGCGCTGCTGCCGGACGTGCTGCTGCGCCTGGCGCAGGAGCACCCGAGCCTGCGTGTGGAGGTCACCGAGGCCGAGCCGGAGTCCGCGCTGCCCGCGCTCGTCGCCGGACAGTTCGACCTTGTGCTCGGCGAGGAGTACCCCGACCGGCCTCTGCCGCGGCCGCGTGAGGTCGAGCGGCGGGGCCTGTTCCGCGACGAGCTGCGGCTGGCCGTGCCCTCCGCATGGCCGGAGCGCACGCTGGCCGGCCTTGCACACCGCCCCTTCGTCCTCGAGCCCACCGGGACGGCGGCCCGGGACTGGGCGACGGCAGCGTGCCGCGCGGCCGGCTTCGAGCCCGACGTGCAGCACGTGTCCACCGACCTGCAGATCCACCTCACCCTCGTCGCGCACGGTCTCGCCGTGGCACTCGTGCCGGATCTCGCGGGGGCAGCCGGACGCGATGGCCTCGCCGTGCACGCGCTGCCCGCCGCTCCGGCCCGCTCGGTGTTCGCGGCCGTCCGTCTCGGCGCCCTCGACCAACCGACGACCGCCGCCTTCACCGACGCCCTTGTGGTCTCCCACAGAGCCGCGACCGGGAAGGAGAACTAACAGGTCCGGCTCTGCTTCGCGCGGTGGACCCGGACGGTCCCTGCACCCAGACTGCTGCGGTGACCGTCCTCGACGTCGACCCCCGTGTGCGCGACTGGCGCCACCAGCTGCACCGCATCCCCGAGACCGCGTTCGGGGAGCACCACACTGCGCAGTACGTCGCCGGGGTGCTGCGCGGCTTGGGCTTCTACGTCGCGACCGGTGTCGGCGGCACCGGCGTCGTCGGCTCGCTCACCCGCGGCAGCAGCAACCGCGCGGTCGGCCTGCGCTGCGAGCTCGACGCGCTGCCTCTCCAGGAGAGCAGCGGCGTCGCCTACGCCTCCACCCATCCCGGCGCGATGCACGCCTGCGGCCACGACGGGCACATGGCGATGCTGCTCGGCGCCGCAGCGGGCCTGGCCGAGCGGGACTTCGACGGCACGATACGGCTGCTGTTCCAGCCAGCCGAGGAGCCCGGTCGCGGAGCGCAGGCCATGATCGACGACGGCCTGTTCGACCGTTTCCCGCTCGACACGCTGTACGGACTGCACAACATGCCGGGCATGCCCGCTGGGCACCTGCTCACCAGCCCCGGTGCCATCATGGCCAGCGAGGACAACTTCACGATCGCGATCCACGGCCGTGGCGGACACGCCAGCGCGCCCCACCTCGTCATCGACCCGCTCATTGTTGCCGCGGAGATCATCACCGCGCTGCAGAGCATCGTCGGCCGCAACGTCGACCCGGTCGCCACTGCCGTCGTCTCCTGCACCGAGTTGCACACCGACGGCGCCCGCAACGCCATCCCGAGCAACGTCACCATCACCGGCGACACCCGCAGCTTCGACCCCGCTGTGCAAGCCGTGCTGGAGCAGCGCGTCCGCGCGATCAGCACCGGCATCGCCACCGCGCACGGCGCCTCCGTCGACGTCACCTACACGCGCGAGTTCGCGCCGACCGTCAACGACCCTGGCGCCACCGCGCGCGCTGTGCGCGCCGCGCAGTGCGCGCTCGGCACGAACCGCGTCGACGGAGCCTGTGCACCGGTCATGGCCAGCGAGGACTTCGGTGTCCTCGCGGGCCACGCCCCCGCGTGCCTGCTGTTCCTGGGCAACGGGACGGGTCCCGGTCACGGCGGGACTCCGCTGCACAGCAGCGACTACGTCTTCAACGACGACATCCTCAGCGCCGGCATTGCGTTCTACACGCAGGTCGTGCACGACAGCCTCACCGCCTGACACGCGCCCGCACCCGTCCAAGGAGGACCGCCTGGCCGCGTTGAGCCGCTTCCCCGTCCCTGAGCGGGCTGACCTGCCCGAGGACCTGAGGTCTCGGATCGACGAGGTCGAGCAGGAGTCGGGGTTCGTGCCGAACGTGTTCATGATGCTCGCGCACCGACCGGAAGAGTGGCGGGCGTTCTTCAGCTACCACGACGCGCTCATGGACAAGGAGACACCGCGCTCAGCAAGGCCGACCGCGAGCTGATCGTCGTCGCCACCAGTGCTGAGAACCACTGCCTGTACTGCGTCGTCGCCCACGGGGCGATCGCCCGCATCCGCTCCCGGAACCCGCGACTGGCCGATCAGGTCGCCACGGATTGGCGCAAGGCGGAGCTGGACGACCGGCAGAGAGCGGTCCTGGAGTTCTCGGTGCGACTGTCACTGCAGCCTTGGACGGTCGCACCAGAGGACCTCGCCGGGCTGCGTAAGCACGGCCTGACTGAGGACGACGTCTGTGACGTCGGCTCCGTCGTGGCGTTCTTCGGCATGTCCAATCGGCTCGTTCACCTGACCGGGACGATGCCCAACGACGAGTTCTACCTGCTGGGGCGAACGCCGCGATCGTCCTAGCGGGATCCCTGGGCCACAGGTCGGCCGATAGGGCCTGCGGGCCCGTGCAGCTTCACCTGAGCGCACCCGCCAGGGTGCGGTCACCCGACCGCAAGGCCGACGTAGGCGACTTGCGCCCTCGGCACCTGGTTGCGCACGGCAGAGACCCCGGCACTATGAACAGTGCCGGGGTCCCTGATCGCTGTAGCGGGGGCAGGATTTGAACCTGCGACCTCTGGGTTATGAGCCCAGCGAGCTACCGAGCTGCTCCACCCCGCGTCGGTACGTGCACAACCTTACGTGACCCGCGGACGGCGGTGCAAACGCGCCGGTCAGACTGGCGCCATGAGCGACGGCGTGACGATCTGGGCCAACCCGCGCTGCAGCAAGAGCCGCGGCGCGGAGGCGCTGCTGGCCGAGCGGGGCGTCGAGGTCGAGCGGGTGCTCTACCTCGAGACGCCGCCGAGCCGCGAGGAGATCGAGCGGGTCCTCGTCCTGCTTGGCACCGACGATCCGCGCGGGCTCACCAGGACCGGCGAGCCGCTGTTCCGCGAGCTCGGCCTGGCCGACGCCAACCGCGAGCAGCTGCTCGACGCACTGGCGACGCATCCAGAGCTGATCGAGCGGCCGGTGGTGGTGCGCGGCGATCGCGCCGTCGTGGCACGGCCGCCGGAGCGCCTGCTGGACCTGCTCGACCCCTGATCGTGCATTCGGCATCCTGGCAAACCGGCCGCACCAGGACGTCCGGCCGTCCGTGCCGGCGCCATGTGTCAGGACGCGGACGCAAGCTGAGGGTGAGGTCAGCCGCCCTGCTGCTGGCTCAGCTCGGCCGCCCGGTCGATCGCGGCGCGGAGCCGGCGCTGCGCC
>DATLGM010000302.1:0-2342 GCA_035540515.1 Egibacteraceae bacterium
ACACCATCTTCTCAGCGGGTCAGGACCGCCACTGGCGGCGGGTCGCGGCGCAGGCCGCCGCGGCACGACCGGGCCAGCTCGCCCTCGACGTCGCCGGCGGGACGGGGGCGCTGGCGCTCGACCTGGCGGATTCCGGCGCCCGCGTCATCGCGCTCGACTTCAGCTGGAACATGGTCGCCACGGGCGCGCGCCGGGCCCGCGAACGCGGGGACGGACGCGTGTGGTGGTGCAACGGTGACGGCACGCGCCTGCCGCTGGCCGACGCCTCGGTCGACGTCGTCACGATCGCCTTCGGCCTGCGCAACCTGCCCGACACCCGCGCCGGGCTCGCGGAGTTCGCCCGCGTCACCCGACCCGGGGGGCGGTTGGTCGTCCTGGAGTTCAGCCATCCGACGTGGGCGCCCTTTCGGACGCTGTACACGCGCTACCTCGTCGGGGCGATCCCGCGGCTGGCCAAGGTCGTCACCTCGGACCCCGCGGCATACCGCTACCTGGCCGAGAGCATCCAGGCCTGGCCCGACCAGGCTGCGCTCGCCGACCTGATCGCATCGGCGGGGTGGACTGGCGTGCAGGTGGCGAACCTCAGCGGCGGCATCGTCGCCGTGCACCGCGCCACGCGGGGGGAGTGAGCCGTGGCGGGACGGGCACCGGAGCAACGGATCTCGGTCCCGGCCGGGGTCATGCGCTGGGAGTCGGTCGGCTTCGTCCACTGGGCATACCCGCCCGACGTGGTGCAGCGGCTGTTGCCGCCCGAGCTGCAGGTCGACACCTTCGAGGACCGGGCTTGGGTGGGGATCACGCCCTTCGTCATGTCGGGTGTGCGGCCCCCGGGGTTGCCAGCCGTGCCGCTGCTGTCGACCTTTCCGGAGACCAATGTGCGCACCTACGTGCGGACCGCCGGCGGCGTCGACGGTTTGTGGTTCTTCTCCCTCGACACCACGCGGTCCGCGGCGCTGCTGGCGCGGGCGGCGATCGGCACGCCGTACTGCTGGGCCGCCATGCGCGTGACCCGCACCACCGACGAGGTCGTCTACACGACCGCACGCCGGCGGGTGCCGTCGGACCCGGCCCGCTCCCGGATCGGCCTCACCGTGGGGGCGCCCATCGCACCCACGGAACGCGACCACTGGCTGACCGGGCGCTGGCGCGCCTTCAGCCGCGCCCGTGGGCGCCTGTGGTGCACACCCGTCGAGCACGAGCCGTGGCCCTTGCAGCACGCCACCGCCGGGCTGATGGATCAGGAGCTGTTGGCGCCGGCCGGTCTGCCGGCGCCGGCCGGTGACCCGCTGGTGCACTGGTCGCCTGGCGTGAGCGTCCGCATGGGGGCTCCACGATCCGTCGGGTAGGCCACTTGTGAATTGCTTCACAAAGACGTGCTAGCCTGTGCTGCCCACCCCCCGGAGGTCGCACCACGGACGCTGCCACCACCTCCCGCGTCACCCATGCCGACGCCGTCGTCGTGGGTGCCGGCCCCGCCGGCTCGGCGGCCGCGGCGTTTCTTGCCGAGGCGGGCCGGGACGTCGTGCTGCTGGAGAAGGACGCGTTTCCGCGCGACAAGGTCTGCGGCGACGGCCTGACCCCGCGGGCGGTCAAGGCACTGCAGAGCCTGGGGCTGACCGAGGAGGCCGAGGGGCGCGTGCCCGGTTGGGACCGCCAGGAGGGTCTGCGGATGTACGGGGGCGGTGTCGTGCTCGACATGCCCTGGCCGCAGCTCGACGACTTTCCCGCGCACTCGGTCACCGCGACCCGCGCGCTGTTCGACCACACCTTGGCGCGCCATGCGGTCAAGCGCGGCGCGCAGCTGTGGGAGGAGACCGACGTCACCGGCCCGGTGTTCCTGGGCGGCAACGGTCAGCGGGTCGCCGGCGTGGCGTATCGGCGCAGCGAGGAGCACGGCGGCGAGCGGGGCGTGGTCCGCGCGCCGATCGTCGTGGTCGCCGACGGCGGCTCCTCGAGGTTCGCCGTGCAGCTGGGGTTGCACCGCGACGAGCGCCGGCCCATGGGGGTGGCCGTGCGGACCTACTACCGCAGCCCGCGCTCGACGATGGGCATGATGGAGGGCTTCTTGGACCTCCGCAGGCACCAGCCGCGCAGCGGTAGCGGCCCTCAGCAACCGCTCAAGCAGCGCAGCGGTAGCGGCCCACAGCTGCCGCTCAAGCAGCGCAGCGGTAGCGGCCGTCAGGAAGGCGAGCTGCTGCCGGGCTACGGCTGGATCTTCCCGCTCGACGACGGGCTGGTGAACGTCGGCTGGGGGCTGATCAGCACCTCGGCGCACTTCCGCACGACCAACTACCGCAAGACGCTCGAGCAGTGGGTGGCCACGCTGCCCGAGGCGTGGGACC
>DATLGM010000303.1:0-11331 GCA_035540515.1 Egibacteraceae bacterium
GTTCTGGGCGAGTGGGACCTGTTCGGGCCGCGCCGCGCCCGCGCCGCTCGCCGGCTGCCGAGCAAGCGCGCTGCCTCCGAGACCGTGGTCGACCTGCAGCCCGGTGATCCCGTGGTCCACTCGATCCACGGCGTCGGCCGCTACGTCGGGATGGTCACCCGTGAGCTGGCCGGTCCCGCCACGACCGTCGGCGGTGGCAAGGCCGGCAAGGTCACCCGTGACTACGTCGTCGTCGAGTACGCGGGTGGCGACCGGCTGTTCGTGCCGTCGGACCAGGTCGATGCGATCGCCAAGTACGTCGGCGGTGAAGAGCCGCGCGTCATGCGGATGGGTGGCGGCGACTGGGAGCGCGCCAAGTCCAAGGTCCGCAAGGCGGTGCAGGACATGGCCGGCGAGCTCGTCCGGCTGTACCAGGCGCGGATGCACGCGCCCGGCCACGCCTTCGCCATCGACACCGCCTGGCAGCGCGAGCTGGAGACCGCGTTTCCCTACGACGAGACCCCCGACCAGCTCGCGGCCATCGACGAGGTCAAGCAGGACATGGAGACCCCGCTGCCGATGGACCGCCTGATCTGCGGCGACGTCGGCTTCGGCAAGACCGAGATCGCCGTGCGCGCGGCCGCCAAGGCGGTCTTCGACGGCAAGCAGGTGGCGGTGCTCGTGCCCACGACACTGCTGGCGCAGCAGCACGGGGAGACCTTCACGGAGCGCTTCTCGGGGTTCCCGGTCCAGGTCGCCGTGCTCTCACGGTTCGCCGGTGCCAAACGGCAGCGGGAGATCATCGACGGGCTCGCCGCCGGCACCGTCGACCTCGTCGTCGGGACGCACCGGCTGCTCGGCGCGGACGTGGTGTTCAAAGACCTCGGCCTGATCATCGTCGACGAGGAACAGCGCTTCGGCGTCGCGCACAAGGAGAAGCTGAAGCAGCTGCGCACCAGTGTGGACGTCTTGACGATGACCGCCACGCCGATCCCGCGCACCATGGAGATGGCCATCACGGGCATCCGCGACCTGTCGACGATCGACACCCCCCCGGAAGAGCGGCAGCCGGTCATCACCCACGTCGGTGAGTGGGACGAGTCGATGGCGGCCCTGGCGGTGCGCCGCGAGCTGCTGCGCGAAGGCCAGGTGTTCTGGGTGCACAACCAGGTCAGCACGATCGCGGCGGCCGCCGAGTCGGTCCGGGAGCTCGTCCCCGGCGCACGGGTGGAGTTCGCCCACGGGCAGATGGACGAGGCGGCGCTCGAGAAGCTCATGGTGCGCTTCTGGCAGCGCGAGTTCGATGTCCTGGTGTGCACCACGATCATCGAATCCGGACTCGACGTTCCCAACGCCAACACGCTGATCGTCGAGCGCGCGGACCTGCTCGGGCTGGCGCAGCTGTACCAGCTACGGGGCCGCGTCGGACGGTCGGCGGAACGCGGGTACGCCTACCTGTTCTATCCGGAGCAGCGCTCGATGACCGAGGAGGCGTACAAGCGCCTGGAGACGATCTCGACGTTCACCGGCCTGGGGTCGGGCATGTCGATCGCGCTGCGCGACCTGGAGATCCGGGGCGCCGGCAACGTGCTGTCCGCGGACCAGTCGGGCCACGTTGCCACCGTGGGCTTCGACGAATACGCCAAGCTCATGGCGCAGGCGGTCGACGAGTTCCGTCAGGGCAAGGTCGCCGGCTCTTCCGAGGCAGAGCTCGAGGTGAAGCTCGACATCCCCGTCGACGCGCACCTGCCCACCGGCTACATCCCCGACGAGGCACTGCGGCTCGAGGCCTACCGGAAGGTGGCCGCGGTCCGCGACGCCGGCGGCGTCCGCGCCGTCCGCGAGGAGCTGGTCGACCGCTATGGCCGGCTGCCTGAGCCGGCCGAGCGGCTGCTCGCGGTGGCCGCGCTGCGCGCCATGGTCCGGCGCTGGGGCATCACCGATGTCACCACCACCCCCCGGCGGACCGTGCGGTGCGTCCCCGTCGTCCTGGCGGACTGGCAGGAGGTGCGCCTGCAGCGCGAGCACAAGGGAGCGATCTACAACGCGGCGGCGCAGGCCCTGGAGGTGCCGATGCCGCGCTCGGGCGACCTGGTCGGTTGGCTGGCGCGCACCCTGCAAGCGATCCTGGGACCCAGGAAGAAGCCGCCGCCAGCAGGGGCGGCGGCAGCCGGGCCCGGCTGACCTAGACTACGGGGTCACCCCCTTTCCTTTTCGAACGGTTTCGGCTGTGCACATCCCCACCACCTTCCGCGTCATCCTGGCCGCGCTCGCAGTCCTCGCCCTCGCGGCGTGCGGCGAGCTCGCGGGCACCGGCGATCCCAACGTCGCGGCAACCGTCAACGGCACCGAGATCCCGGTCTCGGCCGTCGAGCAGCGCTTCGAGCAGGCACGCAACCAGCCGCAGCTCGCCCAGCAGCTGGAAGCCGACGCCGACGGCACGTTCCGCACGGAGGTGCAGGCGCAGATCCTGTCGCAGCTCGTCGTGACCGAGCTGCTCGAGCAGTGGGCCGACGACCTGGACATCGACGCCACCGAGGAAGAGGTCCAGCAGGAGCGCGAGGAGCTCGTCGAGCAGCTCGGCGGCGAGGAGGCCTTCCAGCAGGCGGTCGAGGAGAGCGGCCTGTCCGAAGAGGACGTCGAGCTGCAGATGCGCCAGCGGGTGCTGCAGGACAAGATCGCCGACTCCGTCACCGCCGACGTCGACATCGCCGAGGAGGACATCGCGGCGTTCTACGAGGAGAACGCCGACGAGCGCTTCGGTGAGCGCGCCGGCGCCCGCCACATCCTCGTCGAGGACCGTGCCCTGGCCAACCGGCTGCTGTCGCAGCTCGAGGACGGCGCCGACTTCGCGGAGCTGGCGCAGGAGCACTCCACGGACCAGGGCAGCGGCGCCCAGGGCGGCGACCTGGGAGAGTTCGGCCGCGGCCAGATGGTCCCCGAGTTCGAAGAGGCCGTCTTCTCCGCGGAGGAGGGCGAGCTCGTCGGGCCGGTGCAGACCCAGTACGGCTTCCACATCATCGAGGTGACGTCGCGCCAGGAGGCGCAGGACCTCGACGAGGTACGCGACGAGATCCGCGACGAGCTGACCCAGTCGCAAGAGGGTGACCTGCTCCAGCAGCAGCTGCGCGAGCGCACCGAAGACGCTGTCGTCACCGTCAACCCGCGCTTCGGGACCTGGAACCCGGAGACGGGGCAGGTCGAGCCCGAGTCGCCGCTGGGTGACACCACAGAGACGCCGGGTGCCGGCGGAACGGAGACCGGCGACCCGTCAGCGACAGAGATGCCGCCGATCGAGGCGCCGACGGAATAGCGATGGCTCGGCTCGTCCTGGTCGACACCGCCGACGAGCTGCCCGGCCTGCTGCCGCTGCACGCATGGTCGGCGCTCATGTCATCTGACCTGGTGCTGGTGGGCGCCCCGGACCACCCGTTCCTGCCCCACCTGGATCTGGCTGAACTGCGCCACGAGGTCGTCGGCGACCCCGAGGAGTCCAAGGCGCTGTCGCGCGCGGACCTGCTGTCGGGGGTCACCCCTGTCGACAAGGCGCGAGCCGAGCACATCGTGGACCGCGCTCGCGACGAGGGCGAGGTCGTCTACCTGCTGGGAGCCGGCGACCAGGAGGCGTTCACTCGCGCTCTGGGCATGGAGGCGGCCCGCGCGTCGGTCGAGGTGGAGGTCGTGTACTTCGCCGCCAGACCCGCCGGGACGCGGCTGCTGGCGTTGGTCCAGGTGATGCAGCGCCTGCGGGCGCCGGACGGCTGCCCGTGGGATCGGGAGCAGGACCATCGCACCCTCGCCCGCTACGCCGTCGAGGAGGTCTACGAGCTGCTCGAGGCGATCGACGGCGGGCGGCCCGAGGACATCGCCGAAGAGCTGGGTGACGTGCTGCTGCAGGTGGTCTTCCACGCGCAGATCGGGGCTGACGAAGGTGCGTTCACGGTCGACGATGTCGCCGGCGGGATCGTCGACAAGCTGGTGCGCCGCCATCCCCACGTGTTCTCCGACACCACGGTGGCCGGCGCCGACGAGGTCGTCGCGAACTGGGAGACGCTCAAGGCCACGGAGAAACCGGACCGCACCGGGGTCTTCGACGGGGTCGCTCCGGCGCAACCGGCGTTGGCCTACACCGAGCAGCTGCAGCGCCGCGCCGCCAAGGTCGGCTTCGAGTGGTCGACGGACGCCGAGGCGGTCGACCGCATCCGCGCGGAGCTGGACGAGTTCCTCGCCGCCGGGGACGACGCCGAGCGCGAGCACGAGCTCGGAGACGTGCTGATGAGCGTGGTCAGCCTTGCCCGCCGCCACGGCATCGACACCGAGATGGCCCTGCGGGCTGCGGCGCGCCGGTTCCGCCGGCGCTTCGAGGCGATGGTGCCCGAGGTGAGTGAGGATCTGGGCGACCGCAGCCGCGAGGAGTGGCTGGCGCGCTGGGACGCCGCCAAGGCCGCCGAGACCGCAGAGACCGCCGAGACCTGAGCCGCGGTTTGTAGCATCGGCCGCCCGACGCCAGGACGCCTGATGCGATCAGCCAATCCCGTGCTCAACGAGCGCACCTTCGCCCGCGCGCAGTCCGCGCCGGTCCTGCACACCCCAACCGCCGCACCGCCGGCGACCATGACGATCGAAGGGACGGTCTACAAGTCCGCCTTCCTGCTGTTGCTGGTCGTCGGCGCGGCGACCGTCAGTTGGCGTATGGCCGACCAGGGTGTGCTGCTGCTCCCGGGCGTGGGGGTGGCGTTCTTCTTGCTGCTCGGCCTGGCCATCGCCACGGCGTTCCGCCCGCAGTGGGCGATCGTGACCGGTCCGCTGTACGCGCTGGCCTCAGGTGTGCTGCTCGGCGCGATCTCGGCGCTGTACCACCAGGCCTATGAGGGCATCGTGAGCCAGGCCGTCGTGGCGACCTTCGGCACGGCCGCCGGCATGCTGCTGGCGTACACCAGCGGTGCCATACGCGCGACACCGAGATTCCGTCGCGTGGTGGTCGCCGCGACGCTGGGGATCGTGCTGCTGTACGTGGTGTCCATCGCCATGCGGTGGTTCGGGCTGGCCGTCCCGTTGCTGCACGACAGCGGCCCTCTGGGCATCGGTGTCAGCGTGTTCATCGTCATCGTGGCGGCGCTGAACCTCGTCTTGGACTTCGACCTCATCGAGCGGGGCGCGCGCTCCGGCGCCGACAAGCGGATGGAGTGGTTCGGGGCGTTCGCGCTGATCGTGACACTGGTGTGGCTGTACCTGGAGATCCTGCGTCTGCTCGGCAAGGCCCGCCGCTGACGTTGAAACTGTGAACTGTCGTTGTTTGTGTTGAAGCGGTCACCTACAGTGGCGGCCGCCGGAGGTCAAGCTGTGGTTGAGATTGAGCGTTTGTCCGCCCGTGAGCTGCTCGACTCGCGGGGCAACCCCACCGTCGAAGTCGACTGCCTGCTCGTCGACGGGGCGCTGGGTCGTGCGATCGTGCCCAGTGGGGCCTCGACCGGGGCGTTCGAAGCGGTCGAGCTGCGCGACGGCGACAAGCGCTACGGCGGCAAGGGTGTCCAGCAGGCGGTGGGGAACGTCCACGACGTCATCGGGCCCGCGCTGCTGGGTCGGCTTGCCACCGACCAGCGCGAGATCGACCAGCTGCTGATCGAGCTCGACGGCACGGACGACAAGAGCAACCTGGGCGCCAACGCGCTGCTCGGCGTCAGCTTGGCCGTGGCCAAGGCCGCGGCCGACAGCTGCGGGCTGCCGCTGTACGCCTATCTCGGCGGCCCCAATGGCCATCTGCTGCCCGTGCCGATGATGAACATCGTCAACGGCGGCGCCCATGCCGACTCCAACGTCGACTTCCAGGAGTTCATGATCGCGCCGATCGGCGCCGGCACCCTGGCCGAGGCAGTACGGATGGGCGCGGAGATCTACCACGCGCTCAAAGGCGTGCTCAAAGGCCGCGGCCTGGCCACGGGGCTGGGTGACGAGGGGGGCTTTGCCCCCGATCTGCCTTCCAACGACGCCGCGCTGGACCTCATCCTCGAAGCCGTCGCCGAGGCCGGGTACGAGGCGGGGGCAGACGTGGCACTGGCGATGGACGTCGCGTCCACGGAGTTCTACGCCGACGGCGAGTACCGGCTGGCGGGGGAGGGCGCAACGCTGTCGTCGTCGGACATGGTCAGCCGGCTGGCCGGGCTGGTCGACCGCTACCCGATCGTCTCGATCGAAGACGGCATGGCCGAGGACGACTGGGACGGCTGGCGCGCGCTGTACGACGCGGTCGGCGACACCTGCCAGCTCGTCGGCGATGACCTGTTCGTCACGAACGTAGAGCGCGTCCAGCGGGGGATCGACACCGCCGCCGCCAACAGCGTACTGGTCAAGGTCAACCAGATCGGCACCCTCACCGAGACGCTGGACACCATGGAGCTGGCGCACCGCGCCGGCTGGACGTGCATGGTCAGCCACCGGTCTGGCGAGACCGAGGACACCACCATCGCCGACCTCGCTGTCGCCACCAATGCCGGCCAGATCAAGACCGGCGCCCCGGCGCGCAGCGACCGCGTGGCGAAGTACAACCAGCTGCTGCGCATCGAAGAAGAGCTCGGCGATGCGGCGCGCTACGCCGGCCGGCGCGCCTTTCCGCGGCGGCGGGCGGGGGGCGACACGTGAGACCACCGGGCCTGCTGCGTCGCGTCGTCTCGGGCGACCGCCCCTACGTTGTGGCCTTCTTCGTGCTGCTCGCCGTGCTCGCCACCATGGTCGTCGGTCCGCTGCAGAGCTACACCACCGCCGCAGAACGGGTCCACGACCTGGAGCTGACGCGCGCCGAGCTGCACGCACAGGTACTCGAGCTGCAGGAGCGCCGCCAACGGCTGAAAGATCCCGAGGAGATCGAGCTGCTGGCGCGGCAGCGCCTCGGACTGGTCAAACCCGGCGAGGTCCCGTTCGTGGTGTCCGACGGCGCCCCGGAGAGCGACCAGGTCCGTCCGGACGGCCGGCCCCTGACCCGCGACGAGCCGCCGTCGCTGCTGCGACGCGTGGGTGAGGCGTTCGCCAGGCTGTTCAGCCGCTGATCGACCCTAGTCTGGGCTGCATGCCCACCACGTCTTCGGGGCTCGACGATGCCCTCCGCCCCGCACCGGACGCCTCCTACGAGGCCCAGCGCCGGCGCGAACCGATCGACGACGTCGACGCCGCCCGCGCCGCGGCGATGATCGGCCGCCCCCTGCGCGGTCGGTCAGCGGTCGCCGTGCGTTGCGGCTGGGGAATGCCGGCCGTGCTGCGTGTGGACCCCCACCTGGCCGACGGCACGCCCTTCCCCACGATGTACTGGCTGAGCTGTCCCCTGGCGAACAAGGCGGTCGGGCGGCTGGAGGCATCCGGCGTCATGCAGGACCTGACGCAGCGGCTCCGCGACGAGCCCGAGCTGGCCGCGCAGTACGCCGCTGCCAGCGAGCGCTACGTCGCCGCACGCGACGAGCTGGGCGGGCGCGTCCCCCGCGACGACAGCGCCGGAGGCATGCCGGTCCGTGTCAAGTGCCTGCACACCCTGTACGCCCACCACCTCGCGACGCGGGACAACCCGATCGGTGCGTGGGTGGCCGAGCAGGTCGAGCCGATGCCCTGTCCAGCCCCATGCGTCACCGTGGAGCAGGCGTGACCCGGGTTGCCGCCGTCGACGTCGGCACGAACTCGGTGCGACTGCTCGTCGGTGAACCCGACCACGACGGGGGACTGCGCATCCTCGACCGCCAGATGACCATCACCCGTCTGGGGGCCGGTGTCGACGCGCGCGGGCGGCTCGACGACACGGCGCTGGAGCGGACGCTGGCGTGCATCTCGGACTACGTCGAGCGGTGGGCGCAGCTGGACGCGTCGCGGGTACGGATCACGGCCACCTCCGCCGTCCGCGACGCTGCCGACCGCGACCGGTTCTTCGACGGGGTCCGCCGGCGCGCGGGCGTCGACGCGGAGGTGCTCAGCGGCGAGCAGGAGGCCCGCACGGCGTTCCTCGGCGCCACCGTCGGCGTCGACGACCCCCGGCCCTACCTCGTGCTGGACATCGGCGGCGGGTCCACTGAGCTGATCCTGGGCAGCACCGGGCCCGAGGCGATGACCAGCCGTCAGCTCGGGTGCGTCCGGCTGACCGAACGGTGCCTGCACGACGATCCCCCCACCTCCGAGCAGCTGACCGCCGCCGTCGAGGTGATCGACGCCGAGATCACCGCCGCCGACGAGGTGATGACGCCAGGGTCGGCGGCCACCCTCATCGGGGTCGCCGGCACGGTCACCACCGTCGGGGCGTTGTGGCTGGACCTGCCCGCCTACCTGCCCGACCGCATCCACGGCACCCGGGTGCCGGCAGCGGGCGTGCACGAGATCACCCAGCGCCTGGCCGCGATGACCAGTCGCCAGCGTGCGGCCCTCGGACCGATGGCGCCCGGGCGCGAGGACGTCATCGTCGCCGGCGCGCTCATCCTCGACCGGGTGGTCGAACGCTACGGGTTCGACAGCGTCGTCGTCAGCGAGTCCGACATCCTCGACGGGCTCGCGCTGCAGCTGCTGCGGAGCTAGGCCTCGCGCCGGCGCAGCGCCTTGACCAGGTCGCCGCGGGTGATGACGCCGACCACCGCACCGTCGTCGCCGACCACCGCCAAGCGGGACACGCCGCGGTCGAGCAGCAGCGTCGCCGCGTCCTCGACCGTCTGGTGCGTGCCGATGCTCGGTGGGTCGTGCTCCATCACGTCACCGACGGTGCGGCCCAGCGCCTGGCGCACCTCCTCGTTGAACCGGCGCAGGTCACCGGGCAGCGGGATGTAGGCGCCCAGGATCTCGATCGTCGTGGGCGCGTGCAGCCGCGCCTCGCTGATGATCAGGTCACCGTTGTCGAGCAGGCCCACCAGCCGCCCGTCGGTGTCCACGACCGGGGCGCCCTCGATGTCCCGCTCGACCAGGGCGCCGATGGCTTCTTCCACCGTCGTCTCGGGGGTCAGTGTGAACGCCGGGCTCGACATGATCGTCGTGACAGGCAGGTCCCTGGGCATGGTGGATCAGCCTTTGCGTCGGAGGCGGTTGCGCCCGCAGCCTAGAGGCCGCCGCCAACACCGACAGGAGGACACGATGCTCGTCTGGTTCTCGGTGACGCCGATCGGCACCGGTTCGGCCAGCGTGTCGGCCGAAGTCGCGCGGGCGGTCCGCGCCGTCGCGGCCACGGGCATCCGCCACGAGACCGATGCGTCGGGGACGTTGCTCGAAGGCGACTGGGACGCGTGCATGGCCGCGCTGCGCGCCGCCGGGGAAGCCGTCCTGTCGACCGCGCCGCGGGTGTCGTTCACGTGCAAGTTCGATCTGCGCACGGACAAACCCGACCAACGAGGGTCCGACAAGCTCGCCAGCCTCCATGCGCACCTGCAGGGGGACCAGGAGCACGGCATAGACTCGGCAGCACCATGATGACCCCCCAGCAGCAACGCCGGATCGTCGTCGCCCTCGCCGTGATCGTCGGTTTCGCGATGGTGGTCTCCCTGGTCGCCCCCCTGTTGCTGTAGTGCAGGTCGTGCAGCGGCTGGCGGCGGCCCTGGGCTCGCTGCCACCGGAGTCGGTGGCCACGCCTGACGCGGAGCGGCTCGGCGCCGTGCTCGTGCTGGTCGAGCCGCACGGCGACAGCGACGCGACGCTGGTGTACACCCGCCGCCGCGATGACCTGCGGTCCCACCCTGGGCAGATCTCATTTCCCGGCGGGCGGGTGGACGCAGGCGAGACGGTGGAGCAGGCAGCGGTCCGGGAGGCGCGGGAGGAGGTCGCCCTGGACCCTGCCGGTGTCCGGGTCGTCGGCAGGCTGCCGGCCTTCTACATACCGCCGTCACGGTTCTGGCTGCAGCCGATCGTCGCGCACTGGACCGAACCCCACCCCCTGACACCGTCGGAGGCCGAGGTCGCCACGGTGCTGCACGTCGCGCTGTCCCGGCTGCGCGACCCGCAGGCATGGCGCGCGGTCCGGTTGAGCAGCACCGGGTGGACGTGGGCGTGGGACCTGGGCGACGGGCACCTGCTGTGGGGCGCGACGGCCGTGGTGACCACCGTCCTGCTCGGCCTGCTTGACCCCGCCTGGAGCAACGGTGTCGGCCCCGGTGACCTGCGTGACCGAGAGGTGCGACCGTGGGAGCGCGACCGCCGGGTCACCGACCGTCGCCTGCCGCCCCGTCTGCCGGGCGTGCCACAGACGACCGAAGCGCACCCCGCGCTCGACCCGCCGGCGCTGACGCCGGAACGGGTGGCGCGCGCCGGCGCGGCGGTCGCCGAGGCGGGCCGCCTCCTTGCCGCCCCGTCCGCTCGGGTGCTGGTGCTGGCCGGTCGTGGGGGTACGGGGGCGGTCGGCAGGGCCACGGCGGACGCCCTGCGAGCCGCCGGCGCCGACGTGGTGCTGGTCACTCCCAACGACCCGCCGGCGACGCTGCCACGCGACGTCGACGTCGTGGTCGACGCGCTGGTCGGCCGCGGATTGCGCGGACCACTGCGCGGGAGCGTCCTGGAGCTGGTCCACGCCCTGCGGCTGCAGGACAAGCCACTGGTGGCGGTCGACGTTCCCAGTGGCGTGCACGCCGACGAGGGGCTGATCGGCGACGCGCTGTCGGCCGACGTCACCATCGCCGTGGGAGGTGTGCGTCCCGGGCTGCTTCTGCCGGGGCTCGCGCCGTTTGTCGGTGACCTCTACGTCGCCGGGCTGGATCCCTCGCAGCCGCCCCTGGCGCGCGTGGTTGGGCAGCCCGCCACCGGGACGTGGGCGGAGTAGCCTCGCCCTCGAGCCCCCGTATCCCAATCGGCAGAGGAAGGCGACTTAAAATCGCCGCAGTGTGGGTTCGACTCCCACCGGGGGCACGACACCTGGTGGTCGGCGCGACTCCGAGGTCAGCGCAGCAGCAGGTTGAGCAGCACGGTCCCCACTATCGATAGCAGCAGTGAGACGGCGAGCATGATGAAGCACCCCATGCCTCCGCCGAGGGGGCGTACCTCCACGTTGCCTATCCGCATGCGATGCCCCTACCCACATCCGGTCCGTTCCCCACGCGTCAGGCGCTGAGCATCGTCATCAGCAGGACCACCATCGACGCGATGCTCATCCACACCAGCCCCGCGATCATCCCGCCCAGGGCGAGCCCGCCGCCGGTGAGCTCGAGCGGCTGCGCTGCGATGCGTCGTCGCGCGAGGATGCCGGAGACCGCCGCCAGCGGCGCGGTCACGAAGCCGGCGAACCAGATCGGGTACGACACGATCCCGAGCACCAGCGAGACGATCGCGAGGGGGAGGGTCCGGGGGCTCGCCGGAGGCGCCACCGGGAGCGCCGGGGTCTCGGCCGCGCCCGGGTCCGGCTCAGGCTGGGTG
>DATLGM010000304.1:0-2078 GCA_035540515.1 Egibacteraceae bacterium
GTCCGCGCGCAGGAACCACCGCTGCGGCCGCATCTCGGGATGGGGCCGCAGCGGTGGTTCTTGCGCGCGGACGGACGCTGACCCCGGCCAAACCGAGTGCGGACGAGGGCGGCAAGAGCATGCCGCAGCTGTACGGCAACGGGCTGTGCTCGCGGTCGACGAGCCAGTGGTTGATGGGCGCCGCCGACCGCACCCCGTGCCAGACCGACAACCGGCTGACCGAGCTGGCCGAGATGACCTGGACCACCGAGGCCTTCGACGACGAGGTGGTCGTCAACGGCCCGATCGCGGCCTCGCTGCACATCACCACGACCGCGCAGGAAGCCGTGCTGGTGGCGCGCCTGACGATGGTCGGTCCCGACGGCCGGTCGCGTGAGCTGTCCACGGGGCTGGCCTCGGCGTCGTTCCGAGCCGTCGACAAGGCCAAGTCCCGCATCGTCGACGGGATCAACCTGCAGCCGTGGCATCCGTACACCAAGGCCTCGGTGCTCCCCGTCACGCCGGGGGAGCCGATGCGCGTCGACGTCGAGATCTTCCCGACGGCCGCGCGAGTCCCCAAGGGCTGGTCGTTGCGGCTGAGCGTTGGCACCAGCGACTTCCCACACGCCGCGTCCCCCCTGCCGGCGGCGGTGGCGCAGCAAGGCGGGGTGCTGACGGTGCTGCACGACGCGGAGCACCCGTCGTCGGTTGCGATCCCGTTCGTCGGTGACGCCCCCGGAGGCGGTCGCAGCACCGGCCGGCCGGAAGCCGGTCCGATCCACAACGACTACGGCTCCGGTGGTGACGACGGCGGCAACCACGCTGCCGGGGCGCCGACGTTGCCCGCCACGGGCGGCGCCGGCGCGCTTCCCGGTGTGGTCTTCGTGCTGGCGGGGGCCGCCGCGCTGCGCCGGCGCCGGCGTTCGTAGGTTTCCTGCCGGGGCGGTTGGCCTATGGTGAGGTCATGGCCTCACTGCAGCGACCTCGCCGAGGGCACGGCCGCGTCATCGCCGGCGTGTGTGCCGCCCTGGCCAACCGGTTCGGCATCAGCGTCACGCTGGTGCGCATCGCCTTCGTGATCTTCGGGTTCGTCGGCGCCGGCGAGATCGCCTACATCGTGCTGTGGATCCTCGTCCCCAAGCAGGGCCGCTGACCCGAGGTGAGTGGGTCTGAGTGCACGACAGTGCACCCGGACCCACACACCCCCCCGGGCATTTCACGCAGACCCACACACCGCAGTGGTCAGGGCTGCAACCCGTTACGGGCGGAGCAGAAGCTTTCCGGCGGTTTCGCGGCCCTCGAGCCGGCGGTGGGCATCGGCGGCGTCGTCCAGCGGGTGGACCCGGTCGATGCGGACGTTCAGCGCGCCGTCGCGGACCCACCCGAAGACGTCGGAGGCGCGCCGCAGCAGCTCGTCACGCTCAGCCGTGTAGTGGGCCAGCGTCGGACGGGTCAGGTACAGCGAGCCTGAGCTGTTGAGCCGCTGCGGGTCCACCGGCGGCACGGCCCCGCTGGACTGCCCGAACAGCACCAGCGTCCCGCGCGGGCGCAGGCTGGCCATGCTGGCGTCGAAGGTCGCCTTGCCGACCGAGTCGTACACGACGTCGACCCCCCGTCCGCCGGTCAGCTCCTTCACCGCCGCGGTGAAGTCGGTCTCGGTGTAGCGGATCACCTCGTCCGCGCCGGCGCCCCGCGCGAGATGCTCCTTCTCCGCCGTCGACACCGTGCCGTACACCGTCGCGCCGAGGCGCTTGGCGATCTGGATCAGCAGCAGCCCGACGCCACCGGCCGCCGCGTGGACCAGCGCTGTGCTCCCGGGACCCAGCGGTGCGGTGTCGGTGGCCAGGTAGAGCGCGGTCATGCCCTGCAGCATCAGCGCAGCGGCCGTTTCGGGTCCACGCCGTCCGGGACGGGGACGAGCACGCCCGCCGGCGCGATGACGGTCTCGGCGTAGGAGCCGGGCACCGAAGCCCACGCCACCACATCGCCCGGGGCGATGTCGGTCACCCCAGGACCGACCGCCTCGACCTCACCGGCGCCCTCCATCCCAATGGGCACGGGCGGATCGGCGGGATAGGCGCCGGTGCGGAAGTACCTGT
>DATLGM010000305.1:0-2600 GCA_035540515.1 Egibacteraceae bacterium
GCACTTGTCGGCGTCTGTCGTATGGCCGAGCGCGCCGCTTCCGGTTAATAAGAAGGCCTACGGTCCCCCGAATCACACTGCAGACAACATCCGTCGATCGCCGCTATCTGATGGAACCCTCGGCACAACCACCAACGACCAGACACGTGCGCTTGGCCATGTGAAAGTCCCCGCTGATGGCCAACTGAAATTCCCCACCTTCGCTGGGAGCAGTTGACCGGAGTGCTTCTCCGGACGCGGTGCAGTGGATGTCGCCAAGACACACCACTGACCGATCCGGAGAAGCGCGTTCCATGAAATCAGCGGAGGACGAGATGCACATCGTTGAGAAGTACCGGGAGCTCGGGTCGTACCGGGCCGCGGCCCGCGCGTGCGGGGTAGACCACAAGACCGTCAAGGCGGTCGTGGACCGCGTGGAGCGCGGCGAGGCCGGCGCGCCACGCAAGCCGGCGCCGCGGGAGCACAACTACGACGCCGTCGTCGATGTGGTTCGCCGGCGGGTGGCGCAGACGCAGGGGCGGATCACGGCCAAGCGGTTGTTGCCGGTGGCGCGGGCGGAGGGCTACGTGGGGTCGGACCGCAACTTCCGTCGGCTGGTCGCTGACGCGAAGGCCGACTACCGCCGGTACGGCCGGATCTTTCGGCCGTGGCGTCCCGCGCCGGGCGAGTTCCTGGCGATCGACTACGGCACGTGGGCGGGCTGGCACGTGTTCTGCGCGGTGCTGGTGTGGTCACGCATCCGCTTCGTGCGCATCACCCAAGATGAGCAGCAGCCCACCACGTTGGGGCTGTTGGCGGAGTGCTTCGAGACCATCGGCGGTGTCCCGGCGGTGGTGCTGGCTGATCGCATCGCGTGTCTGCGCGGCCCGATCGTGGCCGACCGGGTGGTGGCGCACCCCAACTACGTCCGCTTCGCGGCGCACTACGGGTTTCGGCCGGACTGGTGCGAGTCGGCTGACCCGCAGTCCAAGGGTGTGGTGGAGAACCTCGTCGGCTACGCCAAGACCGACCTGGTCATCCCCTCGTGTGACGGGTGGACGTCGCTGAGCCAGGCCAACGCGGCAGCCGAGTCGTGGTGTGACGAGGTCAACGACGTCGTGCACTCCGAGATCGCTGCGGTCCCCGCGGTCCGACTGGCCGAGGAGGTCAAGGTGCTACGTCCGCTGCCCAGTCTGCGCGCGGCGATCCAACGCGGCGAGGCGCGCAAGGTCGATCGCCTCGCCACGGTGCGGTTCGGATCGGCGCGGTATTCGGTGCCCGCCCGGCTGGTCGGTGCGCAGGTGTGGGTGTCAGTTGCCGGCGACCACGTGCTGATCGACCACGACGACGACCGTGTCGCCGAACACCCCGTCATCGCACCTGGTGAAGTGTCGATCGTTGATGAGCACTACGGCGGCCCGGCGACGCGGCCACGTCGTGCGGTGCGGCCGCGCACCGCGACGGAGAAGGCCTTCCTCGCGTTGGGCCCGGTCGCCGAGGCGTTCCTGCGCGCCGCCGCCGCGGCCGGGCAGTCCCGGTTGCCCGCGCACCTGGGCGAGATCGCCGCCCTGGAGGCCGCACACGGCCGCGACGTCGTCGTCGCCGCGCTGGCGCGGGCGTTGACGTTTCGCCGGTTCACCGCCGACGACGTCCGCGCGATCATCGCCGCCGGACCCGACGCGCCCACGACAGCGGCGCCAGGCACGGCACTGGACACCGGTCTACCCGACGCGCCGACCCGCAGCCTGGACGCCTACGCCATCGACCAGCTCGAGTCCGGCGAGGTGACGTCGTGACCGCCGCGCCCGCTGCGCTCGCCGCGGACCTCGAGGCCGGGCTGCGTCGGCTGAAGCTGGCCACGGTGCGGCGCATCGCACCCGAGATCCTGCAGACCGCCAAGACCCAACGCTGGAAGCCCGAAGAGGTGCTACGCACCCTGATCGAAGCCGAGATCGCCGCGCGGGAGGACTCCAACCGCCGCAGCCGACTGCGCGCCGCCGGCTTCCCCGTGACCAAGACGTTCGACAGCTTCGACGTCGCCGCCTCGTCGGTGCCCCAAGCGACCGTGGACTACCTCGCCGGGCTCGAGTGGGTCCGCGCACCGGAGAACCTGTGTCTGGTCGGCCCCGCCGGCACCGGCAAGTCCCACCTGCTCATCGCCGCCGGCCACGCCGCCGTCGAAGCCGGTCACCGGGTGCGCTACCTGTCCGCCGCCGAGCTGGTCGAGACGCTCTACCGCGGTCTGGCCGACAACTCCGTCGGCCGTGTCATCGACGCCCTGCTGCGCAACGACGTCGTGCTCGTCGACGAGGTCGGCTTCGCGCCGCTGGACCCCACCGGCACCCAGCTGCTGTTCCGCTTCGTCGCCGCCGCCTACGAACGCCGCGCCCTGGGCATCGCCTCACACTGGGCGTTCAACGACTGGGGCCGGTTCCTACCCGAGCACACCACCGCCGCGTCCATGCTCGACCGGCTCCTGCACCACGCCGTGGTCATCGTCACCGACGGCGACTCCTACCGCATGCGCACCCGAGGAGGTGGCCCCAACACCTAACCCACACCCGGCCAGGTGGGGAATTTCACCTGGCCACCAGTGGGGAATTTCACTTGGCCATTGACAC
>DATLGM010000306.1:0-4259 GCA_035540515.1 Egibacteraceae bacterium
TGCAACTGGTCCTGGGCCTGCACGGTGAAGGCTTCTCCGAGGCCGACGTGCGCGCGGCACTGGCGGAAGGGCCAGAAGACGTCGAGGTGGTCCGCGCGCACGTCGGCCTCGGAGAAGCCTTCACCGTGCAGGCCCAGGACCAGTTGCATGGGACGCCACGTCTGTGTGCGCACATGGCGCACGGCCGCCGCCAGGAAGCTGGGGCGCTTGGTCACCAAGACGACCGTCACGGACGGTCGTCCGGGCACCGTCACGCCGGCGATCTCGGCGAGGCGACGAGCCCGGGCTGCGCGCCCGTGACACCGCGAGGCGGCACGAGCGAGGCGGACGCTCGCCACCTCGCGCAGGAACGCGTCCGACGTCACACCAGGCGTGATGTCGATCAGGACGGACGTCAGCTCAGCGCCCAGGTGCTGCTCGACCATGGGGCTGAAGCCACCGGGCGCCACGACCGGAACACCTGCGGCAGCGAGCTGGACGGTCAGCCATGCGAGGGCGCGGGCATCCAAGCCTGGCTCGTCCGCGACGACGTGCTGCAGCCCTCGCAGCGCCGCGACGTGAAGGGCCGTCAACACACCCGCCCGCGGGATGGTCACGACAGTGGCGCCGGTGTCGTCGTCAACCCCGGCACCATCTTCGGTGACGCGTAGCGCGCCGATGCGCCCGGTCGCGTCCTCGAAGCGCGCCCGGTTCAGCTCGGCGTCATCCACGGGAGGAAGGACGAGGGCAGGCTCCCCGTCCCAACGTTGCTCGGCCCCAGCCTGAGGGTCAGCGACGGTGACGACCGGTAGCTCGGGGCCTGCTTGCGCACCGCCGCGCTCTGGCGAGGTGGTCGCCGCCAACTTCAGGTCCACGACGCGCAGGTCGTTGCCCGCGGAGTGCTTGGTGTCGTTCAGCCCGGCGTAGCGCGCGTAGGGGTTGCCGACGACGAACGCCTCCGCACCCCGGTCCGCCAGCGCCGGCCGAATCCTTGGGTTGAGCAGCGTCGAGTGATCACCCGCCAGCGCGGCGACGACGTCGCCCACGTCGAAGGGGTTCCTCCCGACGACCTGCAGCTGCACGCCACCCCCAAGCCGGGACCACGTCACCTGCGGCACCAGCGGCACCGCTGACAGCGCGCGGTCTACCGGCCGGCGCACGCCGACGTCACGGACGACCCTGACGACGAGATCCAGCGTCGCTCCCAGCAGGCGGGACGGCACCACCAGAGCTCGCAGCTCCGACCAGTCCTTCGCCACGATCGTGACCTGGTCGTGGCGGATCTGTCGCTGGGCCGCGAGCTCTTCCAACCCGACGCGACGCACGTGAACCGTCGTGGCCACCGCCCCGGCGCCGCGATCCTGCAGGTCCTGCGGCAGCCGAGCCCGTGCCAGCACGATCAGGTGCGACGCGTGCGTATCCCCTCCGTCGGCCACACGGCAAGCCTAGACGCGGCCGACGGTCGTACCACGGTGCGGCGACCTACCAGACGCGCACCCAGTCGACGTGCATGGGAGCGATGGCGCCGGACTTGGGAAGGTTTTGCATCTCCCACTCGGACGACAGCAGGCTGAGGATCAAGTACTGATCGACCGAGGACACGCCTCGGCGGGTGCGCCAGGTCTCGTGGCCGTTAATGCGGAAGATGTACTGGCTGGGGGTCCACTCGACCGAGAACACGTTGTAGGTGTTCGAGAAAGTCTTGTCCTTGGCGAGCAGATTGCGACGGTCCTTCACGACCTTGTCGACGTTGTCGCCCCAGTAGATCCCGTGCTGCACGGGTGCCGTCTGTGGGTTCTTGCTCTTGGGCAGGTACACGTAGTTGTCGCCGTAGTACTCGACCGCGTCGATCTCGGCACCGTCCGGGTCCTGCGATTTCACCGGCTGCGACCAGAACCCGCCGTGGTGGCCAGCCTGCGGTTGCGCCTTAATGCGCGCAGCCATGATCCCATAGTTGAAGTTGAACCTGTCCGTGCCGTGCGTGCCTATGTGGCCGTTGTAAAACTGGCCGTTCGGGCAAATCACTTTGCCATTGGCATCCGGGACGGCGTAGCTCGCCACGAAATCGGTGCTCGTCGGATCTATCCGGCTGGTGGTCAGCAGCAGGCTGCCATTCTCAAGTGAGACGGAGTCTCGCGAGCTTTGTGAGCAACGTCGGTTAGCGCCAGCCTGGCGTTGCCCTTCCGCGCGATACGACCACACCTTCTCGAACTCAGCCTTCGAGGCATAGACGAAATCATCGTTGAACTGCTCCGTGCGCCTGACGGGCGTTCTCACGGCGGTCCTCGCGGCGGGCGCTCCGTTAGCGGAAACGGTTGTTGCCCGGTAGCTCGCGTTAGCGACCTTCACGTTGAAAGTAAACCCGCCACGGCTGTCTTGAACGCCTTTCGCGATGGCGGTCCAGGATGACCCAGAGGCGCGTTCTAGAACGACCCCTCGACCTGGCCGTGCGGGCTTGAACGTCACTGCGAAGGGCGTCAGATTCTGCACGCCGGTCCGAGATTGGCCCACCGGCGCACGAACGATGTTGAGCGATGCGCTCGCCTTCACCGTCTTGACGGTGCGCGTCGCGGTGGTGATCGCCTTGAACCGCGAGGTCTTCGGCGCGAACGCGCGGAACTTGCGAGTCGAAGCCGCCTTGGTCTTCAGCGTGAATGCACCCGTGGACTGGGTGCTGCCCTTGGTCAGCACCGCCCACTTCTTGCCGGTCCAGTACTGCAGCTGGATCGGCCGCTTCGCCCGGGTCGGAAGCTTGCCGGTGAAGCGCAGCACCTCGCCCGCCACCGGGTTCGTGGGACTCACGCGCAGCGCCGGCGCCGCATGCGCCGGCGCGGCAGGCACCAGGGGCAGGAGCAGCGCCGCGACGAGCAGCGCGGCCAGCGAGACAAGTGGGCGGCGGGCAACCCGCATATGTGTTCCTCCAGGGACGGGGCGGCGACTGCATCCGCCTCGGGTCAGGCTCCCATATGTCCGTTTTCGGTGGAATAGCTCACTCCGGCCATTTCAAAAGGCCGTGGTGACTAGTCCGGTACGAATGGGCGCTGCGGCAGCAAGAGGAAGGTACCGGTGGATGCGGCAGAAGTCTCCTGTTCGAAGGGATACTTCGCCGGATGACGGGAGCCCTATCCACTGAGCACAACCCCCCGAGGACGTCGCCCTCGTGGTGGCACGTCCTGCTGTCACTGCTTGCGGTCAACGCCATCGGCTTCGCCCAGCCCTTGCTCGACCTGATCGGCCGCAACGGCGCGTTCCTGGTCGCCCACGAGGCCACGTCGGCGCAGGTCGCCGCCATGGTCGCGGTCGTGGTCCTGGGTCCACCGTTGGTCCTGGCCGCAGCGGTTGCCGGTCTGCGGGCGCTGGCTCCGACAGCAGCCGCGGCACTGCATCTTGTCGCCCTGGCCGCGGGCGCTGCGGTGACTGTGCTGGTCGTGGTGAACCTTGCAGGCGGCACGCGAGTGCCGGGTGCGCTGTCGATCGCGGTGGCCGTGACGGCCGGGGCGAGCCTGGCGTACGCCTATCGGCGGTCGACGCCGCTGCGGCGGTACTGGCACTACGGCGCGCTGGCGGCGCCGGCGGTGGTGCTCATCTTCCTGTTCGCCACCCCGGTCCGGGGGCTCGTGGACCCCGATGCGTCGGCAGTCAGCGTGACCATCCCCGACGATCTACCCCCGGTGGTGATGGTCGTCTTCGATGAGCTGCCGCTGGCGTCGATGCTCGACCTCGACGGCGCCTTCGACGACGCGTTGTTCCCCTCGTTCGCGCGCCTTGCCGGGACCGCCACGTGGTTTCCCAACACGACTGCCTCACACGCCTACACCGTTGCTGCGGTGCCGACGACGCTCAGCGGCCGCTATGCCGAGGCGGACGAGCTGCCGGGCGCCGGTCACCACCCGACAAACCTGCTGGCACTGCTGGCCCCCGCCTACGACGTCATCGCCCATGAGCCGATGACCGACCTGTGCCCGGTCCAGGAGTGCCCCCGCACCAGCAGCCCGGCGGCGCGCTACGCCGCGTTCGCACGCGATGTCGCGATCCTCGGCGCGCATGTCGTCGTCCCCGCACGGTGGGCCGTGCACCTGCCGGAGCTGAACGACCAGTGGCGCGACTTCGGCCGCGGGCCTGAGGCGCGCGAGGGGGAGCCGGTGCAGAACGCACGCCGGCGCCACGCGGTAGCCGAGGACCATCCGGCGGACTTCCGCCGCTTCGTCGACCGCATCCGTCCGGGCACAACGCCACCGCTGTACTTCTTCCACTCGATGCTGCCGCACCGGCCCTGGCGC
>DATLGM010000307.1:0-4746 GCA_035540515.1 Egibacteraceae bacterium
GCTACGTGCTGAAGCAGATCCGCGGCGGCGACCTCGTCGAGGGCATCCGGCGGGTGGCCGCCGGGGAGTCCCTGCTCGACCCGGCAGTCACCGCACGGGTGCTCGACCGGGTCCGCAACCCCCAGGGCGACCAGGACCCGCGGCTGGCCCGTCTGACGCCGACCGAGGCACGGATCCTCGACATGATCGCCGAGGGGCTGACCAACCGGGAGATCGGCGAGCGGGTGCATCTGGCGGAGAAGACCGTGAAGAACTACGTGTCGACGATCCTGACGAAGCTGCAGGTGTCACGCCGGGCCGAGGCCGCCGCCTACGTCGCCGAGCGACGCTCGCGCGACCACGACATCTGATCGCTACCGCTCACGCCGTGGCGGAAAGGCTCGCCAGCAGGCAGTCCGTGGTGGTGATCATCCCGACGATCTGGCCGTCGACGTCGACGACCGGCAGTGAGCTGATCCGACGCGACAGCAGCAGTCGCGCAGCCGCTTCGACGGAGTCGTCCGGAGCGACGACGTGCGCCGGCGAGGACATCACCCGGCCAACCGTCGCGCCCGGGTGCGCCGAGCGGACATCGCGGTCGCTGAGCATGCCGACGACGCGGCCGTTGAGGATCACAGGAAGGTGCCGGATGCCGTACGTCTGCATGACGTGACCGGCGTCGGCCGCCGTCACCGCCGGCGTGGTCGTCACGGGATCGGGGCTCATCCAGTCACGCACTCGCATCGTTGTCGCCTCCTCGGGTGTCCTGCACGGGGCCATTGACTGCCGCCACCATCGCGCGGTGACGGTGGTGGCGACAGTGCCGAAGGTCCCGAACCGCAGGGCCAACAGGTGGGGACCTTGGTCCCGGTCAAACGGGGCCGTCGGTCCCTGCCGGCGCCCGGGCGGCGCGCCGATGCTTCCCTGGACGTCGCGGATGACCAGAGGGCCGCGGCGCCCCCACGCGTCGCCACACAGAGGCCGGCGGCGCATGTTCCGAGAGGATCGTTCGTCATGACCCCCACCACCGGTGCCGCCCGTCTGTGGGCCGCCATCGCCGCTTCACTCGCGTTCTTCCTGGTGCTCACCGTTGCGATGAGCCTGACCGGGACCACCCCGACATCGGCGTCCACCGCGGCCGCCGGCGGGGCCGTTGAGCCCACCGCCCTGACCGTGGAGATGAAGGAGTTCGAGTTCGTCCCCGCCGAGCTGCAGGCGGAGGCGGGCTCGGAGATCACCATCACCGCCGCCAACACCGGCCAGGCCGAGCACAACATCGCCCTGGTCGACGGGCCCGGCTCCGAGATCGCCCAGGCCGGCCAGGAGACCACCCTGGACGTCGGCGCGCTCGAGGCCGGCACGTACGAGTTCATCTGCGAGGTCCCGGGTCACGCCGAGGCCGGGATGCGCGGCACGCTGACCGTGGCCAACCGCGGTGACCAGGCCCAGCAGGCCGACGCGGCAGCGCCGGCCAACACCGGCCACAGCGACCATGCGTCGATGACGCCCGAGGAGATGGTGGCGGGCCACGAGGAAGGCATCAAGGCGTTTCCGGCCGAGACCGCCGCGATGGGCAACCAGCCGCTGGAGCCGGAGATGGACGGCGATGTCAAGGTGTTCGAGCTGACTGCGGACGAGATCGAGTGGGAGGTGTCGCCGGGTGAGCTCAAGGAGGGCATGGCCTACAACGGTCAGATTCCCGGCCCGCGGCTGGAGGCCAACATCGGCGACACCGTCCGGATCGTGCTGCACAACGAGCTGGACGTGCCGACGGCCATCCACCCGCACGGTCTCGTCGTTCCGGTCGCGATGGACGGTGTCCCCGGGCTGACGCAGGACCCGGTGATGCCCGGTGAGTCGTTCACGTACGAGTACACGCTGCGCAACGCCGGCTCGCACATGTACCACTCGCACTTCGACTCGGCGGTCCAGGTGCCGATGGGGCTGCTCGGGGCGTTCATCGTCCACGACGACGACGAGCCCGAGGTCGATCTGGACTACACGATGATCCTCAACGACGGGCCGCTGGGATACACCATCAACGGCAAGGGCTTCCCCGCGACCGAGCCGCTGGTCGTCAAGCAGGGGCAGAAGGTCCGCGTCCGCTACATGAACGAGGGCCTGCAGATCCACCCGATGCACCTGCACGGGATCCCCCAGCAGGTCATCGCCAAGGACGGCTACCCGCTACCCCAACCCCGGACGGAAGACACCGTCCTGATCGCCCCCGGTGAACGCGTCGACGTCATCATCGACGCGACCGAGCCCGGGCCGTGGGCCTTCCACTGCCACATCCTCAACCACGCCGAGGCGGCCAACGGCATGTTCGGCATGGTCACCGCCCTGATCGTCGAGTAAGCCGCCACGTCGCGCGGCCGGGCCGTTCGGCCCGAGGGCCGGGGTCGTTCGCCTCTGGGGCGGCCCCGGCCCTTTCGCCATCCTGAGGTCACCTTCTCACCGAGAGGCGGCCTCCTCATGAAGCGTTGGATCTACACCTACCGGTACGTGCACGGCGACCCCGACCGCGTCGAGTCGACCTTCCTGGACGGCTGTGCCGACCTGCTGCGCCTGGCGACCGCAGCGCCCGACGACGGGCCGTCGGGTGACGGCTCGTTCCTGGTCGAGATCGAAAGCCACGTCGCCGGTGTGCACCTGGCCAAGCAGATCCGCGTCCAATCGGGCGTCGCGTCTCGTCGCGACGGTGGGCGGGTGGTGCTGCCGATGCAGTGGCACGCCGACCCGGCCCGCTGGTTCTTCCCCGCCTTCGTCGGGGCCCTGGAGTGGGAGCCACTGGATCGCGACCTTGGGCAGCTGACGCTCGCCGGCAGCTACGAGACGCCGTTCGGCGTCGTCGGGACGCTGGTCGACGCCAGCCTGCTGCGCGACGTGGCCCACCGCACCGCCGATCGGTTGTTGCGCGCGTTCTCGCGGGAGGTCGCGCGTGCGCTGACCGCCGAGCCCGTGGCGGAGGCCCCGCGCCGGGGACGCCGCCACGGTCCGATGCACGTGCGCGACGTCATGACCCCCGACCCGCTGCTGCTTGACGAGTCACTGCCGCTGCGGACCGCCGCGCTGATCCTGTTCCACGCCGGCGTGTCCGGTGCCCCGGTCGTCACGGCCGACGGGTCGCTGGTGGGGGTGCTCAGTGAGAGCGACCTGCTGGCCAAGGAGGCCGACGAGCGCTTCGGGTGGTCACGTGCCGCCGAGGCGGAGGACCGCAAGCGCCGCGCCCTGAGCGTCGGCGAAGCGTCCTCGGCGCCGGCCCGCGTGACGGCGCCTGACGCACGGCTGTCGGCTGCGGCCCGCCAGATGCTCGATCACGACGTCAGCCGGCTGGTGGTCGTCGGGGAGGGCAGGATCGCGGGGATCATCAGCCGCCACGACGTGCTGGCAGCGCTGATCCGTGACGACCGCGAGCTGCTCGCAGAGGTGCGCCTGCAGCTCGACGTCCACGGCGCCAGCGGCGTGGCGGCGTCCGTCGAGTGGGGACAGGTGCGGCTGACCGGGACCACGCGTCTGCGCACGACCGCGGCAATGCTCGCCCGCCTGGTGGAGAGCATCGACGGCGTTGTGGCCGTGGACGACGATGACCTGACGTGGGTCGAGGACGACGTCTTGCCCAAGACGCCCCCCGTCCCGCTGTGACGATCGATCGGGAAGACCATGGCCGACTCCGAGGACCCGCAGCGCAGCATCGCCCGGCTCAACGTCGACGAGTGCCTCGCGCTGCTCGGTCACCGAGTGGTTGGTCGGGTGGCCTTCATCTGCGGCGACGGACCCGCGATCGTGCCGGTCAACTACCTGCTCGACGAGGGGACGGTGGTGTTCCGGACGACGTACGGGACGACGCTGGACACCATCGGCTCCGGGGCGCGGGTCGCGTTCGAGGTCGACGCGATCGACGAAGCGACGCATTCGGGGTGGAGTGTGGTGGTGGCGGGCAAGGCTGAGGAGATCTGGCGGCCCGAGGAGCTGGAGCGCGCCCGGAACCTGCCGTTGCAACCGTGGGCGCCGGGTGACCGCGCGCACTACGTTCGTATCCTGCCCTCGTCGATCAGCGGGCGGCGGATCGACTAGCCGGAGATGAAAGGGACGGCCATGCCCACCGACCGCAACGGCCTGACGGTCCTAACCGTGGACGAGTGCATGCGGCTGCTGTCCAGCCATGTGCCCAGGGTCGGACGGATCAGCTTCGTCAGCGACAACAAGCCGGTGATCCTGCCCGTCAACTACGCCTTCCACGAGGGCAGCGTCGTGTTCCGCACCGACCCTGGGGCCAAGCTGTCGGCTGCCTCGGGTGGCGAGTACGTCGCGTTCGAGGTCGACTCGATCGACACGACCTGGGAGGAGGGTTGGAGCGTCCTGGTGCAGGGCCGCGCCGAGGAGGTCACCGACCCCGATGAGGTGGAGCGGCTCGAGAACCTGCCGCTGCGTCCGTGGGGGCCTGGTCCCAAGGCCGCGTACGTGCGGATCATGTCGACTGACATCTCAGGACGGCGCCTGGACTGACGGCGCTTCGGGGACCACGACCACCGGGCACTGTGCGTGGGAGACGCAGTAGTGGCTGACGGACCCCAGGGTGAACCCCGACACCCCGCCCAGGCCCCGCTGGCCAACGACGAGCAGCAGCGCGTCGGCTGCTGCCTCCACCAGGCCATGACCGGGGGCCTGACCCGCCAGCACCCGACGGTCCACCGATAAGTCGTCCAGGTCGCCGGCGACGGCGAGTGCCTCGTCGATCAGCGGGCGGCGGATCGACTAGCCGGA
>DATLGM010000308.1:0-5835 GCA_035540515.1 Egibacteraceae bacterium
GCCGTGGCGCGCAGGAATGGGCGGGGGGCTTGTCGAGGCACGGCGACGGGCCACGATACCGTCGGACCGGTGGAGGCAGAGTCCGGCAGCGCCATGGCCTCGGGCCGCCCCCGGGTCGTCGCCGGGTTGCGACTGGTGCGCCTGGTGGGCAGCGGCGGCGAGGGAGAGGTCTGGGAGGCGCGCGACGAGCGGGGCCGCCAGCGCGCCCTGAAGCTGATCCGGCCCGAGATGGTCGCCGAGGACGCCGAGGACCGCAGCCGCCACCTGCTCGCGATCGACCACCCCGCCCTGGTGCGCGTGTACCGCGGCGGGCGCTTTGACGACGGGACGCTCGCCGGGTGGGGCTATCTGGAGATGGAGTTCGTCGATGGGCCGTCACTGCACGACGCGCCCCCGGACCCGGCCGTCCTCGATCGGCTCTGGCCGCTCGCCGAGGCCCTGGACCTGCTGCACACCGGCGCGTGGACCGAAGGACTGCCGCTGGTCCACCGCGACGTCAAGCCCGCCAACCTGGTGGAGGACCACGACGGCGAGATCGTCCTGGTCGATCCCAGCACGCTGCGGGGCATCGACGCGACGCACCTGACGCGGGTCGGGACCCCGGTGTTCAGCGCCCCGGAGGTGATGACCGGCCGGTTCGGGCCACCCGCCGACGTGTACTCGTTCGCCGTGACCGTCGTCGCCCTGCTCACCGGCGAGCGGGGGGAGCGCCTGGCCCATCTGCTCGACGAGGCGCACACCCTCGACCTTCCCGACGGCGTCGCGTTCGCGCTGTCCCCGGTGCCCGGCGACCGGCCGATCTCGTGCCGCGCGGTGTTGGAGGCAGGCGCGGAGCTGGCCGACGACCCCACGGTGTGGCTGCCGGCGCTGGCCGAGGACGACACCGACTGGCTACCGCCAGAACAGACCCGTCGCTACGAGCACGACCCGGTGGCGCCGGCGGGCGCCGCCGCAGGTGCGGGGGACGCACAGGGTGCGGGGGTCGCGGCGCCGGAGCGGTCCAGGCATCTGTGGCCGTGGACGCTGTTCTTCGTCGCGCTGCTGGGCGTGCCGGTCGCGGGGGTGTGGGCTGGGGTGCTGAACCGTGAGGTGGCGCTGCCGACCGCGGCGGTGGTCGGTGGCCTGCACCTGGCCGGCACGCTGGCGGTGCGCGGCTCGCTGGCGCTGGCCGTGTTGCTGCCGCCGCTGGCGTGGGGTGTCGCGCTGGGCCGGCGGGTCCGCGGCGGCCGACGCCGGCGGGCGTGGGGCGCGGCGGTGTTCGCGGCCGCGACGCTGCCCGCGCTGGCGGGAGCAGCCTGGTTCGCCGTCGAGCGCACCGGACTGGCCGTCGACCAGGCGCTGGCCGGCGTCGGCGTCACCATCGTGCTGGTGCTCACCGCCGCCGCGGCCGCCGACGCCCAGGGTCCCGCCGGCACGCTGCTGCGGTTGCTGCTCGCGCCGCTGTGGGCGGTCGGGGCGGTGGTCCTCGTCGCCGGCTCCGTGCTGCTGTCGCCGTTCGGGCTTGCGCGCGGCGTCGCCTGGCCCACCCTGACCTCCCTGGTGGACGGCATCCGTCGTCCTGCGATGATGCCGCCCCCGGTGGACTCGACCTGGCGGTGAACACGTGACGGCTCGGATCATCGACGGCAAGGCGACAGCGGCGGCCCAGCGCGAGCAGGTCGCCACCCAGGTGCGCGACCTCGCCGAACGCGGAGTGGTGCCCGGCCTGGCGGCGATCCTGGTCGGCGAGGATCCCGCGAGCCATGTCTACGTCAACGGCAAGGAGCGCGACTGCCAGGCGGTCGGCATGCGGTCGCTGGGTGCCCGCCTGCCCGCCGACATCACGCAGGACGAGCTGCATGCCGAAGTCGACCGGCTCAACAGCGATCCGGAGGTGAGCGGGATCATCGTGCAGATGCCGCTGCCCGACCACCTCGACGCGGTGGCGGCGCAGGAGCGCATCGACCCGGTCAAGGACGTCGACGGCCTGCACCCGGTCAACGCGGGTCGCCTCCTGCGCGGCGACCCCTTCCTGGTCCCCGCCACCCCGCTGGGCTGCCAGGTGCTGCTGGCGACCCATGACATCGATGTCCGTGGCGCGAACGTCGTCATCATCGGTCGGTCACAGCTGGTCGGCCGCCCGCTGGCGATGCTGCTCAGCCTCAAGGCCGACGGCGCCAACGCCACCGTCACGATGTGTCACACCGGCACCCTCGACGTGGGCGAGCACACCCGCCGTGCCGACATCGTCGTGGTGGCAACCGGCGTGCCGCACACGCTGACCGCCGACATGGTCAAGCCCGGTGCCACGGTGATCGACGTGGGGATCAACCGTGCCGAGGACGGCTCGCTGTTCGGCGACGTGGACTACGACGAGGTGGCCGAGGTCGCCGGCGCGATCACCCCCGTGCCGGGCGGCGTCGGCCCGATGACCCGCGCCATGCTGCTGCACAACACGCTCCTGGCCGCCCGGACGCAAGCCGGGCTCTAGTCCGGGCTCACCGGCCGGACCCGCACGGGACGGCGGACGCCCACGCCACGCAGCCGCATCGGGGGGACACGACGGGTGTCGAAGCCGTCGAGGCGGTCGCGGATCGACTCGTCGGCCAGCAGCGACCTCGGCCGGGCGTGGTCGGTCAGGCGGGCGGCGAGGTTGACCGGCGGTCCGAAGTAATCGCCGGCGCGCGGCAGGACCGCGCCGTACGCCATGCCGGCGCGCATCGGGGCGCTGCCCAGCGGGGACTCCTCGTCCGTCAGGTCGACGATCTGCAGCAGCGTTGCCGCCAGGGCTGCCGGGTCGACCGACACGAACATCGCCGCGTCGCCCAGGAACTTGACCAGCTGGACGTCGTGGTCGCCGGCGACGGCGTAGCAGCGCGCCTCGAACGCCTCAAGCACGTCGTCGAGCCCGTCGGGATCCACGCGGGCCGAAAGCGACGTGTAGCCGACGACGTCGACGAAGCCCACGGCGACGGGCACGTCGTCGCCGGTGCCGCGGCTGGCGGCGGCGACGATCTCGGTGGTCAACAGGTGCGTCAGGATCCGTCGGAACGTCGACGACAGCAGGGTGATCGTGCCGGGGAGGAGGTCGCGTGCCGCCTCGGCCAGGGCCAACGCGACCGCGACGTCGTCGCCGCCCTCGCGGCGGATCGGCTCGGCGACCTCGGCGTTGACCAGCTGCAGGTCGCTCATGGCGATGCGGGTCAGCGCCTGCGCGTCGGTCCGCAGGTTGCGCACCGTCGCCTCCCCCGACAGCACCTGCAGCAGGCCGCGCAGCGGTGCGAGCTCGGCGACCTCCTGCTCGGTGTACCCCAGGCCCTCGGGCAGGCCCAGCGCCCGGTCACGGGCGACCAGGTACTCGACCGCCACGCCCAGGCGGTCGGCCGCCTGCTCGGCGGTGACGGTGCGCTCGCCCTCCAGCAGCGGGCCGACCAGCGACAACGCAACGCGGTCGTGGTCGACCGCGGCCTGCGCCTCGTCGCGTTCCAGGCCGAGCAGGACCAGCGCCTCGACGGTTGCGTCGCTCACGACTGCATCCTGCCGCACCCGGTCCGGGGTGCACAGCCCGGCGTTGGCGGCGCGGAAAGGGGGAACGGTAGGCTCGCCCAACTTCGGCCCGGTCATCCAGGAGGCGACCATCGTGAAGATCACCGTTGTCGGCGCCGGCAAGTACGGCTCGACCACCGTCCAGCGCATCGCCCAGGCGGGCTACGCCGACGAGGTCGTGATGACCGACATCGTTGAAGGGCTGCCCCAGGGCCTCGCGCTGGACATGAACCAGTCACGACCGCTGGAGGGCTTCGAGACCAAGATCGTCGGCAGCAACGACTACGGCCCCACTGAGGGCAGCGACATCGTCGTCGTGACCGCCGGCAAGCCGCGCAAGCCCGGCATGAGCCGCATGGACCTGCTCAGCGACAACGCCCAGATCGTGGGGGGCGTCGCCCGGCAGATCGCCGAGTCCTCGCCCGATGCCGTCGTCATCGTCGTGTCGAACCCGCTCGACGAGATGACTGCGCTGTTCCAGAAGGTCTCCGGCTTCCCGCACGAGCGCGTGATGGGCCAGGCCGGGATGCTCGACACCGCCCGGTTCCAGGACAAGGTCGCCGAAAAGCTGGGCGTGTCGCCGCTGGCCGTCGACGCGATCACGCTGGGGTCGCACGGCGACACGATGGTGCCGGTGCCGTCGAAGGTCACCGTGGAGGGCAAGCCGCTGTCCGAGCTGCTGTCCGACGACGAGGTCGAGCAGCTGGTGCAGGCCACGCGTGACGGTGGCGCGGAGGTGGTGGCGCTGCTGAAGACCGGCTCGGCGTACTACGCCCCGTCGTCGGCCGCCGCCAAGATGGTCGAGGCGATCGCCAAGGACACCAAGGACGTCATGCCGGTCTGCGCCTGGGTGACCGGCGAGTACGGCATCAGCGACGTGTACCTCGGCGTGCCGGCGCGGCTGGGGCGCGGCGGCATCGAAGAGGTCGTGGAGCTCGACCTCGAGCCGTCCGAGGTCGAGGCGCTGCGCACCGCCGCCGAGGCCGTGCGCACCAAGCAAGCCGACGTCGACGACCTGGTCTGAGGAGCGGTTGGTGGCCCGAGAGCGCAAGAACGCGCCTGACCTGACCCGCGGCGAGCGGGTGCGCCGGCGCCTGAGCGCGCAACCCGAGCTGGAGCTGTCCGAGGAGGAGCTCAGGGCGCTGGCCGACGAGGGCATCGACCCCGACGACGTGCGCCGGCTCGCCCGCGAGCGCCGCGACGCCCTGGAGGCCAGCGACCACGACCGCGACACCGCACGCGACGAGATCGAGGGGCTCGTCCTGGAACAGGACGACGACTACTAGCCCACTGCCCTTGGGCCCAAAACCCGCACGGGCGCGGGTTTCTTCGGCGGGGCGCGGGGCGTGGGCAGGCGGTGTCCACAGCGAGGCAGATTTTCGGCGTAGTGCCCGGCCCGGCCCCCCATGCTCGGCGGATGTTCACGCTTCCCGCCGAGGTCAGCAGCCTGTTCGCGTGCCAGTGGGGTGTGGCGAGCCGGCGCCAGCTGGTCGCCCTGGCCAAGACAGCCAAGGCCGTCGATGGCTGGGTGCGTCACGGTCTGCTGATCCGCGTCCACCGCGGCGTGTACCGGTTGCGGGGTGTGCCCGTCACTCCGCACTCGCAGATCATGGCGGCAGTGCTGCGCGGCGGCGACGACGCCGTCGCCGGCCCGTTCGCCTCGTCGGCGCTCCACGGCCTGGACGGCTTCACCTTGGGTGGAACCCTCGACATCGTCGTCGCGGCGCAGCGGCAGCTGTCGAACCTGTCCTTTGCTGCGCACGCGCTTGACCTCGAGCCCGCCGACCGCTGTGTCGTCGACGACATCCCGGCCCTGAAGGCCTCGTCGTCACTCATCCTGCTCGGCAATGCGCTCGGTGAGGAGAAGTGGCGCGTCGCTTGGGACGACGCCCGCCGGCGCAAGCTCGTCACCCTGGATCGCATGGGCCGTCGGGTGGCTGCGCACCCGGACTGGCCGGGGGCGGACACCGTCGGGAACTACCTCGCCGGCGGCGTGCTGCTCCCAGACGGCGAGGGAGAGCGGAGGTTGCAAGGGCTGCTCGTTGGCTTCCACCCACAGCCGGAATGGGGGGTCGAGGACCTGGTCCCCGGCCGACGACTGGATTGCGCGTGGCGGGAGGTGCTGCTGGCACTCGAGTACGACGGCCGCGACCACCACGTCCTGCCGACCGACCGGGACAACGACGGCATCCGCGACCTCGAATGCGAAGTCCATGGCGTGAAGATCCTTCGCATCACCGCCGGCATGCTGCGCCGAGACGCCCCTGGCGTGAAGCGCATGATCGAGCTCGTGTACGCGCGCCGGCGCCT
>DATLGM010000309.1:0-2408 GCA_035540515.1 Egibacteraceae bacterium
GGCGTGCAGACGGGTCACGAGGTCCTCCAGGCGTCCGGGCAGCGGTCGGTCTGTTCGCGTGCCGGGGGAAGACGGCGAGGACGGCCCACCGGCCGGGCGCAGCGCTTCCCCACACCGCACCCGGACCGGTGGATCCCGCCCGACGGCGGTGCGAGAGGGTCGAGGTCCGCACGCACCGCCGGACGGGAGCCCGTCCTCCGGCAGGACCCGCCAGCCCCACCGGTGTTCGAACGCGTGTTCGAACACCGCCAGTAGACCCGCTCCCGGCCCCGACGTCAAGAGCCGGCCGGGGCTGGGGACGGCGTCGGCCCGCATGACGCACCTCACGCCCGATCTGCGGGAAATGTCCTGACCCTGGCAGGAGGACGGATCCCGGCCGCGAAGACGTACTGACGAGCCGGGAGACCGGCGGGGGGACCACCGGTGCGCGACCCCCGCGCGCACCGTCCGCAACCAGACCTGGAGCCCCGCCTTGAGACGCCTCCTCGCCGCCGCCGTGCTGGTGACCTTCGGCATGTCGGTCACCGCCTACGCCGCCGACCCGGCTCAGCTGTTCACGCTGACCGAGCTGCGCGCCGACGCGCACAAGCAGGCCCGCACCACCGTCGACAGCAACGGCATCCCGATCGCGCGGGTGTCCGACCAGAGGTGCGTCGACGGCGTCGCCGGCACGACGGCGTTCACCTGCGACGGGATCGACCTGCTCAGCTTCGTCCCGCAGGACGAGTTCGGCGGCTCGGACCCGGCCGGCGTCGGCATCCTCGGCGGCGGCGTGAGCGACATCTGGGGCTGGGTCGACCCCGAGCCCGGCGCCGACGGCGTCCACGACGAGTACGTGATGCTCGGCAAGACCAACGGCGTCGCGCTGTTCCGCATCACGAACCCGCTGGACCCCGAGTTCCTCGGCCAGATCCCGAACTCCTCGCCGGCCCAGCTGGTCTGGCACGACATCAAGGTCTACAAGGACCACGCGTTCATCGTGAGCGAGTCGGTCCAGCACGGCATGAACGTCTTCGACCTGACCCGGCTGCGCGGTCTCGAGGCCGTCCCGGCGGGCGGCAACCGCACGCTCCCGGCCGACCTCAACTACCCGACGGCCTTCGCGGCGCACAACATCGCCATCAACGAGGAGACCGGCTTCGCCTACATCGTGGGCGGCAACACCGGCCTGGTCGTGCCGGACCAGTGCCTGTCCGGCCTGCACATGGTGAACATCCAGAACCCCAAGAACCCCGTCTTCGCCGGCTGCCACGCGATGGGCGAGGGCCGCGGCACCGCAGCGCTGGGCATCCTGCCGGCCAGCCCGGTCAGCTACATCCACGACACCCAGTGCGTCGTCTACCGCGGCCCGGACGAGAAGTACCAGGGCAGGGAGCTGTGCTTCAACAGCTCCGAGGACCACATGTCGATCGTCGACGTGACCGACAAGCTCCTGCCGGTGCAGGTCGCCAAGGTCACCTACCCCGACGTCGCCTACGCCCACCAGGGCTGGCTGACCGCCGACCAGACGCACTTCCTCATGGGCGACGAGCTCGACGAGGGGAGCCGAGGCACTGCCGACAAGACCCGCACGCTCGTCTTCGACGTCAGCGTCATCGACAAGGCCCGCTTCGTGGGTGCGAACGACGGCGAGACCGCCGCGATCGACCACAACATGTACGAGAAGGACGGGCTGTTCTACCAGTCCAACTACACCGCCGGCCTGCGCGTCGTCGACAGCAGGGACGCCGCGAACGCGAACCTGCCGGAGGTCGCCTTCTTCGACGGCTACCCCAAGAACGACGACCCGACCTTCAACGGCACCTGGTCGAACTACCCGTACTTCCCGAGCGGCACGGTCGCCTTCAGCGGCATCGACGAGGGCCTGTTCCTCGTCAGGGTGCACGACTCCGTCCTGACCGAGTTCTCGACCGCTCCGGTGCAGGAGGCCCCGCCAGCCGGCGGCGGCAAGGCGCTCGGAAAGGCGCTCGGCAAGGACAAGAATCAGGACAAGGGCAAGGGGAAGCGCCCGTAGGCGCACCCGCACCGCACGGCATCGGCCGCCGGCCCCCTGGGGTCCGGCGGCCGTCGCCGTCTCAGGCTGCGCGGCGCACCAGGTGCACGGCAGGGCTCTTGACGACGGCGTCGACCGCGGCGCCGAGGCGCAGGTCCAGCTCGTCGAGGGCCGGCCTGGTGACGTACGCCGACAGGGCGAAGCCGCCGTCGAGGTCGACCCGCACCAGCGCTCCCTGGTCGGACAGGCCCACGACGCGCGACCGCAGCCGGTTGCGCGGGCTGCCGGCGGCCGGGCCGTCGACGACGGCCAGCGCGACGTCCTCGGCCCGGATGCAGACGAGGACGTCGTCGCCGACCGCCGGCACCGGCACCTCGCTGCCGGGCACGGCGGCGGACGTCAGGACCTGCTCCCC
>DATLGM010000310.1:0-3093 GCA_035540515.1 Egibacteraceae bacterium
ACCTAGGCGCGCCCGGCTCCCCCGCACGATCTCCTTCCCGGGACGGGATCGGTGCGGGGGAAGCCGCGCCGGTGCCGCCAGGCGGACGGCTAGGCTGGCGCGGATGTCAGGTCTGCTGCACTGGGTTTCCAGCCCGCCGGCGCTGCGGCAGCCCGTGCTGCTGATCGCCATGGAGGGGTTCGTCGACGCGGGTGCTGTCGCAGCGACCGCCGGCGCCTTCCTGCGCCACCGCTGGCAGTCAGAGACCGTCGCGCGATATGACCGCGACGCGTTCATCGATTACCGCGCGCGCCGGCCGACGGCGGTGGTCGACTCCGGCCGCCTGCGACGGGTGGAGTGGCCGGACCTGGAGGTCTTCACCGCCGAGGTCGAGGGCCCCAACGACGTCGCCATCCTTCTCGGTCCCGAACCCGACATGCGCTGGATGGCGTTCAGCGAGACCACGGTCGAGCTGTGCCGGCACCTCGGGGTCACCAGCGCGATCGGGCTGGGCGCCTACCCCGCGGCGGCGCCCCACACGCGGCCCGTGCGGATCCTCAAGGCGGGCAACGAGCGGGGCGCGCAGCTCTTCCCCAACCTCGGCGAGATCACCGGCTACACCGGCCCCGTCGGCGCCGGCACGGCGCTGCAGGACGCGTTGGACCAGGCGGGCATCCCGGCCGTGGGGTTGTGGGCCGAGGTGCCGCACTACATCGCCGGGTCCCCGAACCCCGCCGGCGCGCTGGCCCTGGTGAACACGGTCGCCGGCGCCCTCGGCGTCGAGATGGACACCACTGAGCTCGAGGCGGCCGCCAAGCACCACTTCGGTCAGGTCGACGAGGCGGTCGCCGAACACCCCGATGCCGGCGACATGATCACCGCGCTCGAGGTGCTGTACGACGAGGGCGGCTCCGAGCAGGAGCTCCCCACGGGTGACGACATCGCCGCCGAGATCGAACGGTTCCTGCGCCAGCAGTGACCCCCCGTCCCCGGCGCCCGCCGCGGAGGTGGTTGAAATCACGGGCCGCTCCCGCCCCAAATTTCAACCGCCTCACCAAAGGCGCCAAATTTCAACCACCTGGGGCTGGAGGCGGTCCTGGGCGGGGTGCCGGCGGTCAGGTGCCGGCCGGAGGCCGCCGGCCGGCGGTCAGGTGCCGGCGGTCAGGTGCCGGCGGTGCGGTTCATCAGGCGGACGCGCCCGCTGGCGACCAGCCGCTGCTGCTCGTCGGTGATGCTGACCTGCCACAGCTGCAGGGTGCGGCCGCGTTGGACTGGCGTCGCCTCGACCCGCAGCCGCCCGCCGGTCACGGCACGCAGGAAGTCGGTCTGGTTGCTCAACCCCACGGCGAAGGCGTCACCGTCCAGCCACAGGCTCGCCCCGACGCTGGCGGTCGTCTCGACCAGGGTCGCGTAGACACCGCCGTGCACGATCCCGGTCGGCTGGTGCAGGTGCGGCCCGACGTCGACCTGGGCGACCACGCGGTCACCGGACGCTTCCAGCACCTGGGTGCCGACCACCTCGTCGAACGGGCTGCTGAACGCGTCGCGGTCGGCCATGACGCGCCACTGTAACGGCGCGGTCGGATGGGTAGGGTGCGACCATGGCAGATGAGGTCGAGATCGTCACCGAGCCCGAGAACGAGGCGCCGGCAGAGCAGCACCCCAGCGACCCACGGTCGCAGATCACCGAGCCCGGCAAGCTCATGCGCATCGCCGTGATGCTGCGCGAGCTGCAGGAGGAAGTCCGCCGCGCCTCCCCCGACGAGTCGGGGCGGGGGATGCTCAAGCAGGTGCACGAGCGGGCGCTCAAGGAGCTGTGCGACGTGCTGTCGCCGGAGCTGCAGGAAGAGCTCGCCGACCTCGTCATGCCCTTCGACGAGGGCACGCCCTCGGCGTCGGAGATCCTCATCGGCCAGGCGCAGCTGGTCGGCTGGCTCGAGGGCTTGTTCCAGGGCATCCAGGTCACCTTGTTCAACCAGCAGATGCAGGCCCGCGCGCAGTTCGAGCAGATGCGCCAGCGCGGTCTGCCGACGGGCATGCCGCAACCCGGCGCCCCCGGCGACGGGCCGGCGCACAGCACGGGCCAATACCTGTAGCCGGTCTCGCGCCGAACGGCGTCGCCGGGCTATCGTGACCCCCGCGTCGCTGCCGGCGAGGGGCCGCAGCCGCTGACGACCACGGCGTCGAGGAGGAGCACATGGGGCGGGCCAGGGAGCTGTGGGAGGCGTACTGCGCGGCCATCGAACGGCGCGACGCCGACGCGCTCGTCGACCTGTTCACCCCCGATGCGGTGTGGCTGGAGCCCCAGAACCCTCCGCATGAGACGAACCTGCTCATCCAGGCGTACCTGAAGGACTGGCTCGAGGCCCGCGAGAACCTCGACGTGACCACCAAGCGTCTGCTGGAGTCTTCTGACGGGCTGACACTGGCGGCCGAGTGGTCGGTGTCGTACTCGGCCGCGGGGCGCCGCTGGAACGACCTCCCCCGCGCGTCCTGGGTCGAGGTCGACGAGGTCGCGGACGCCATTCGGTTCCAGCGCGACTACTGGTAGGCGCGGACTGGCGCACCCCCTCCCCGGGGGCGAAATCGGACATCAGCCACATCACTAACGCCAGTTAACAAAACCCTCCAGTAGCACTCGACAGTTGACGGGTCTGCTCTGTCGTGACACCGTCGTCGGCTCGCAGTCGACACGGAGGTCCTTCCCCCATGCCTCGTCCCCGTCTGTCCCGCCGCCATGCCGCCGCACGTGCGACCGCCGGCCTGATCACCGTAGGCGCGCTGATGCTGTCGGGATCCGCCGGCTACACCGTGCGCGCCGGCGACACGCTGTGGACCATCGCCTCGCGCCTGGGTGTGTCCGTCTCGTCCCTGGCCTCGGCCAACAGTCTGGGCGACCCCAACCTCATCCGCCCCGGCCAGCGACTGACCGTCCCGAGCGGTGGAGGCGGGGCCGGGGCCATCGCCGGCACCCACACCGTGCGCCCTGGCGAGACACTGCTCGACATCTCCATCCGCACGGGCATCAAGATGCGTGACATCGCCGCGGCCAACGGGCTGAGCGACTACAACCGCGTCTACGCCGGCCAGCGACTGCGCCTTCCCGGTGGGACC
>DATLGM010000311.1:0-29524 GCA_035540515.1 Egibacteraceae bacterium
GTAGCGGGGAAGGAGGCTACGTAATCCACTGGGCTGCGCGTTGCGCGACCGCACGCGACCGCACGCGACCGCGGGTTCGTGCTCCCGGCGCGTCCCCATGTGATGCGGCGCACTGGGGCGCTGGCGCAGTGACCCGCCTGCTGCGACCGCCGACGGGCGGCGGCTCCCTGTCAACGAGCGGGCGGGGCAGCCAGGCTCGGGACCCTTCGTCATACGGCGGGCGTCAGGCTTCTGCCTCGACGTAGATGAACGCGGTTGCGTCGATCTCCACCACCATCCCGGGGGGGTGAGCCAGGGCGTCGATGCACACCCCGAGATCGCGACGATCAGTAGGGGTTGCTCAGCGATCCTCTCTTGACCGTCTGCTGCGGCGTGTTCTGGTGCTGGCTCGGCCTCACGCCCCGGTGCCGGGCGGTCGGGCGCCCGCCCGAGGTTGCGGCGGAGAGACATGTCCTGGTGGCTGCAGCAGCACGGCGACTGCGGTCAGTACGCCCGGGTCTGTGATGGTCGGAGGCAGCCCCTGCTCGGCTCGGCTCTGCGCCGCTGCGGTGGCACGCGCCGCATGTGGCGTTGATGGTGGTGCGGGTGTGTCGGTTGGCGTGGTCACGTCGTGGCTCCCGGCGTGGGAGTCGCGCGTGGTGGCGTAGCCGGTTCCTTTCACCGGCCACCCCCCGGAGGGGGCGCGGACCGTCGTGTGCCGCTGGCGTGGGCTCGACACCGGTGTGGCGCCCGGTGACGCACGACAGCGCCGGCGACACCGTACCGGGTGAAGCGATGTTCCTTCGGCGGCGTCCCCAGAGCGAGAGCGCCGCGGCTTCGCAGGGTTGCCGCGCCTACAAGCTGGGCGGCTGTGACACCCTGGCGGGATGCGACCGAAGCTCCGTACCGGCGTTGCCGACCGCACATCGCTGATTGGCCTTACGAACGCGGCCGCAGAGGGGCGCAACGTCGCGTCGGGGGCGGCCGGCCGCGACTGGCGCCGGCAGCAGGCGGAGTACCTGGCGTGGGTGAAGACGGCGGAGTCCGCGCTCCAGAACGTGTTCGACGACGCGTGGGTGTGGCGCGAACTCCACAGCGAGTACTTCTGGCGCATCCGAGAACTGGGCGACGGCAGCCCCCGCGCTTCGGAGCTGATCAGCGACGAGGTCCGACGGCAGGCCGATCGGCTCGACGGCCTCAGGCAGCAGACCGACGCGTTCCTCGGCCGGGTCCACGACGCGGAGGGGACGATGGCGGTGCTCGACACGCACGTTCTGCTTCACTTCGTCCCGCCGAGCCAGGTCGACTGGCTGACCGTCGTCGGCGCCAAGTCCGTCCGGCTCGTCGTTCCGCTGCGCGTCGTCGAGGAGCTGGACGAGAAGAAGTACACCGGCAGGGACGACGTCGCGGGCCGCGCGCGAAGGGTCATCGCCGCGCTGCGGAGGTTGGTCGGGCCGACGGGCGGCAGGCCGGCGCCAGTACGCGAGCAAACGACGGTCGAGGTGTGGCTCGACGACGAGCCGCGACGGCGCGGGGCCGACGCTGACCAGGAGGTTCTGGACTGCTGCACCGAGCTAGTGGCCGCCGGCGCGGACCTGCGGCTCGTCACCGACGACGCAGGGCTGGACATCCGTGCACGCGCCGCGGGGGTGGCGGTGGTGGCGCTGCCCGAGAAGTACCTCCGGCAGCGTCCGCCGGAGCGCGCGGCCAAGAGCGCCCGCTGACCGCGACGATCGGCACCGCGGTCAGTGCCCGCCCAGCGTCAGGCGCGCCACACGAGCTGCGCGCGGCCGGCGTCGAACCGGCGTGGCACGCCGTCCCGGCGCGGAGTGATGACGACCCTTTCGAGCACAGCGGCCAGGACGGCGCGGCGGCGCGCCGTGTCCGTCGTCGCGTCCCACCATCGGCGCAGCTCCTCGACGGTGGAGGGCAAACCTTCCACGGCCGTCGTCCTGGGGGTGACCGACAGGCGGCGCCGGGCCGCAGCGATCCTGCGTTCGAGGGCGTCCCTGGCGGTGAGGAACTCGCGCCGGCTGATCAGGCGGTCGACGTAGTGGTCCGACGCGAGCTGCTCCAGGGCGCGCTCGTCGGCGTGCAGCTCCGCGGCGGCCTCCGCGTGGTCGTCGCCTGCTTCCCGGTCGCGACTGGCGAGGGCCGCGGCGAGCGCGGGCGACGCCAGCGCGTGCAGGACTGCGTCGACGACCACCTCGTCCAGCGGGTCGCCCTTGATGGAGACCCTGCCGCAGTGGCCGTCGCGGCCGGGCTGCCCCACCACGCGCCTGCACGCGTAGAACGGCGTGCCGTGGTCGGTGTGGGACGTCATCAACCCGTCGCAGCGGCCGCAGCGCAACAGCCCCGTGAGCAGCCGCCGGGGCGGGCGGCCGGGTCTGGTTCTCGCCGCGAAGACCGCCTGCAGCCCGTCCCATGTCCGCCGGTCGAGGATCGGCTCCCACGCTCCGTCGCCGACGATCTCGCCCCGGTGCTGGCGCAGTCCGGCGATGTCCGCGCGGCGCAGCACGTCGCGCAGCCGGTTGACGTTCCATGACTTGCCGCGGCTGCTCTTGACGCCGGCTTCGTTCCACTCCTCGACGACGGACCGCAACGACCTGCCGGCGAGGATGTCCGCCGCGGCCGCGCGGATGAGCGACGCCTCGTCGGCGCGATGGGCGACATGCCCGAGTTCGAAGCCGAACGAGCGGGCGAGGGGGTGCGGCTTGCCCGCCTTGGCGCGCTGGTCGCGCTCGCGGCGGATTCGCTCCGACTTCTTCTCCGATTCCTGGCGTGCGACGGCGCCCATGATCCGCGCGCGGAACCGGCCGTCGCTGGTGGACAGGTCGACGTCACCCGACACGTTCGCCAGCGGGATGGAGTGGCGGTCGGCGAACGCGATGAAGTCCTCGAGTTCCATGAGGTGGCGCGTCAGCCGGTCCTGGTCGACGCAGATGACCGCGTCGCGGACGCCGGCCTCCAGGTCGGCGAGCATCCGCTCGTAGGCGGGCCGGCGCTTGCGGCTGTACGCGCTGCGGTCGTTGTCGACGTAGACCTCGGCGACCGGCCAGCCCTTAGCCCCCGCGAGCTGGCGGCACAGCTCCTCCTGGCGCTGCACGCCGAGGCCGCCGCCTTCCTCCACCTTGCGCCGGTCCTGGCTGATGCGGGCGTAGATGGCGGCCGCTTTGACGTGGGACTTGAGCTGCGTCACAAGCGAGACTCTACCCTGGCTAATTGAGGGTTGGTGAGCACCGGACCGATCCCGGGCAAGGTCTCGAGATCGGCCGCGGTCGCCTGATTGAGGCTGACCGTGTTGTCGGTACCCGTACCGGCCGCGCCACCCGTCGGAGCAGGCGCCGTCCCGGCGGTTGGGCCCGCCTGCGCCGCCCGCCGGTCGGGCACGAGGATCTGCTCGCCGTCGTTGACGACCCGTGCGAGGTTGAGGCCGTCGAGCACGGCCTTCGGTTTGGCGCCACCGGCGGCCTGCACCGCGTCACCCACCCGGGAGCCGCCGGGCAGGGTGTAGACCCCCGGCGCCTTCACCGCCCCGGCGACATGGACGATCACGTCGACCGCCGAGACGCCGGCGGCCACCCCGTCCGACGCCATCTCGCTCGGCGTCATGCCCGTGGGGACGGGCGGGAGCGCCCGGCCGCTCCACCACAGCAGGCCGACCAGCACCACCGAGGCGGTCGCGATGACGGCGACCGCGACTGCTTCGGCGGGGGTGCAGCCGAGGCGCCGCAGCGCCGCAAAGGCGGACGTCAACCGATCGAGCACCACCCGACGCTACGGCGCGCATGCCCGCCCCATGCCCGAGGGGTTGCGCCGCCTGTGGATCACGGGGCACTCGGCGGTCACGCGGGGCCGATCGGTGGCGCCGCCGATGCGCGCGCCGCCGGCCTACCCGCGTACGACGAAGTTCAGCAAGCGGTCGGGCACCCACACGACCTTGACCACCTCGACGCCTTCCAGGTGGCGGGCGACCTTCGCCGATGCGCGGGCGGTGTCCTCGGCGCGCTGCTGCTGCGCCCCAGTCGGCAGCTGGATGGTGTCCCGGACCTTGCCGTTGACCTGCACCGGGATCTGCTTGGTGTCCTCGACCAGCAGGGCCTCGTCGTAGGTGGGCCACGACGCCGCGGCAACGAAATCGGTGTGGCCCAGTCGGTGCCAGAGCTCCTCGGCGACGTGGGGAGCGATCGGTGACAGCATGACGAGCAGCGCCTCGAGCGCCTGCGTGACCGCCGGGCCGTGCTCCCCCTTCGCGCCGGTGACCGTGTTGGTCAGCGCCATGAGCTTGGCGAGCGCGGTGTTGTACTTGAAGCGGTCGTAATCGTCGGTGACGTCAGCGATTGTCCGATGCGTGGCGCGGCGGACCTGCTCCCCCGCAGGACCGTCATCGTCGGTCCGCCCGGCGACGTGGTCGTCGACCGTCCGCGTCAGTCGCGCCAGCCATTTGAACATGCCGGCCGTGGACACGTCGGCCCAGTCCACGTCGTCTTCGATGGGCCCTGCGAACAGCATGGTGGCCCGCAACGTGTCGGCACCGAACTCGGAGTACACCGTCCGCGGCTCCACGACATTGCCCTTGGACTTGCTCATCGCCGCGCCGCCCATGAGCACCATGCCCTGGGACTTCAAGCGGGTGAACGGCTCGATGAAGTCGAGGTGGCCGAGGTCGTGCAGCGCCTTGGTCAAGAAGCGCGAGTACAGCAGATGCAAGATCGCGTGCTCGATGCCGCCGGTGTACTGGTCGACGGGCATCCAGCGCCGAAGGGCGTCGGCGTCGAAGGCGACGTCGTGGCGGTCCGGCGACACGTACCGCAGGTAGTACCAGGACGAGTCGACGAAGGTGTCCATCGTGTCGGTGTCGCGCTGCGCATCGGTCCCGCACTGCGGGCACGTCACCGTCGACCACGACGGATGCCGTGCCAGTGGCGAGTCGCCGGTCGGGGCGAACTCGACCTCCTCCGGGTCGGGCAGCAGCACCGGGAGATCCTCGGTAGGAACGGGCACCGTGCCGCAGTCCGGGCAGTGGATGATGGGTATCGGCGCCCCCCAGTACCGCTGGCGGGAGACCAACCAGTCGCGCAGGCGGAAGTTCACCGCGTGGCGGCCGAGCCCCTTGGCCGCGAGGTCGTCGGTGATCTTGCGCTTGGCGTCCTGCCACGGCAGGCCGTCATACGGACCGGAGTTGACCATCAGACCGTCGCCCGCTGCCGCCTCGGGCATCGTGTCAGGGTCGAGGGGCTCGTGACCCTCGGGCTGCACGACGATCGTCACCGGCAGGTCGTAGGTGCGGGCGAACTCGAGGTCGCGCTGGTCGTGACCGGGAACCGCCATGATCGCGCCGGTCCCGTAGTCCATCAGCACGTAGTCGGCGGCGTAGACGGGGATCTGCTCGCCGTTGACGGGGTTGACGGCGTGGACGCCGAGGTTCAGGCCCTCCTTGCGCCGCTCGGTGGACAGCCGCTCGATCTCGCTCTGGCGCTGCACACGCTCGAAGAACGCGTCGAAGTCCTCGCCCTTGCCCGATGAAGCGGCCCACTCGCGAGCACGCGGGTGCTCGGGCGCCACGACGAAGAACGTGGCGCCGAACAGGGTGTCCGGCCGCGTCGTGTAGACGACGATCTCCTCGCCGGTCTCGGCGATCTGGAACGTGACCTCCGCGCCCTCGCTGCGACCGATCCAGTTGCGCTGCAACGCAAGCACCCGCTCGGGCCAGGTGTCCTCCAGCTGTGCCATGTCGTCCAGCAGCCGGTCGGCGAACTCGGTGATCTTGAAGAACCACTGGGTCAGCGCCTTCTTGGTCACCGGCGTGCCGCAGCGCTCGCAGGCGCCGTTGACGACCTGCTCGTTGGCCAGGACGGTCTGGTCGGTGGGGCACCAGTTGACGTTGGCGTCCTTGCGGTACGCCCACCCCGCCTGGAACAGCTGCAGGAAGATCCACTGGGTCCACCGGTAGTAGCCGGGGTCCGAGGTGTGCAGCCGGCGCGACCAGTCCCAGGCGAACCCCAGACGCCGCATCGTCTTCACGTGCGTCTCGATGTTGGCGTACGTCCAGGCCTTGGGATCCGCACCGCGCTGGATGGCCGCGTTCTCCGCCGGCAACCCGAACGAGTCCCACCCGATCGGGTTCATCACCTCGTGCCCGCGCAGCCGCGCGTACCGCGCGACCGCATCGGCCAGGCTGAACGCCTCGACGTGCCCCATGTGCAGGTCGCCCGACGGATACGGGAACATGTGCAGGGCGTAGAACGGCGGCTTGTCGCTGGCGTCGTCGGCGACGAACAGGCCGGCGTCCTCCCACGCCTGCTGCCAGCGCGGTTCGATCTCCTGCGGGTCGTAGCCGGTGGCCACTGCGGGGAGCTCCTTGGGGTGGGGGGACCAGCGCGCGAGTCTATCGGGGGTGGCTTGGCGACGGTCGACAGGGCGCTGATACGCTTGCACCCTTCCGGGGCTATAGCTCAGTTGGTAGAGCGTCTGACTGGCAGTCAGAAGGTCAGGGGTTCGATTCCCCTTAGCTCCACAACCACCTCCATTTCTCGATCTCACCTGCCCTCACCCCGATAGCGTGACTGGGATGACACCCTCACAGGTGGGCGAACGCGCCGAGGCCGCACTGATCGCGGCGCTGATTCTCGCAGGGAAGACGGTCTACACGCCGATCGGCGGAAGCGGCCGCTGCGACCTGCTGTTCCAAGACGCGACCGGGATCTCTCGGGTGCAAGTCAAGAACGGCGTGCTCCGAAAGACGATCGTGTTCTTCCGTACGTCAAGCAACACGAAGAACATCCCGAGGGACTACCGCGGACAGATCGACTACTTCGGCGTGTACTGCCATGACCTGCTCGCCACCTTCCTGGTGCCTGTCGATGCAGTGCCGCTGCGCGCCGGCACGCTGCGATTGACACCGACCCGCAACAACCAGGGGCTCGGGGTCAGGTGGGCGGAGGACTACCGGTTGGCGTGGTCACCGGCGCAGCTGGTCATCGACGGCTTCGCCGTCGAGTGAGGCAAGGTGGTCGGCGACGTTGTACGCCGCCAGCACCGTCGACGACTCGTACAGGACCAGCTCCGTGATGGCGCAGTTGGCGATCTCAGCGAGCGCCGACTCGCCCAACGGGGGCAACCCAAGGGCCTCAGCGACGCCGACACGGATCGGTCCGCCGTGGGTGAAGACCACGACCACGCCTCCGGTCCCGCGCAGGGCGTCGATGGCGGTCCAGACCCGCGCACGCAGCTCGGCGAACGTCTCCGCGCCACCGCGACGGACATCGATGCCGGCGCGCCACGCGGCCAGAGTCTCTGGGTCGCGCTCGGCGACCTCGTCCCAGGTCAGCCCTGACCAGGACCCCACGTCGATCTCGCGCCACCGCCGGTCAAGCCGAACCGTTCCCGAGAAGCCGGTCTCCCACGGCGCCGCGGTCTCGGCGACCCGTGGGAGGTCGCTGCGGACCATCAGGTCGACCTGCGGGTAGGCGCCCCGCAGGTGCTCGGCCACCGCCCCGGCTTGCGCGGCCCCCAGCGCGGTCAGCCCCGTGCCGCCGTGACCTTGCAGTCGGCGTTCGGCGTTCCACTCGGACTCGCCGTGGCGGACCAGCACCAGGCGCGTGGGTTCCGCCACGCCGGTCAGTCGCGGACGCCGGCGGCCGAGGGCTCGTCGAACGGGACGACGGGCGCGTCACGCCACAGCCGCTCCAGGGCGTAGTAGTCGCGCTGCTCCGCGGTGAACGCGTGCACCACGACCTCTCCGTAATCCAGGAGCATCCAGCCGGTGTCTGGCGTGCCCTCACGCCGGCGGGGCTTGCGGCCCGTCTCGGCGGTCTTTCGCTGGACCTCGTCGACGATCGTGGCCAGCTGCCGGTCGTTGGAGGCCGAGACCAGCACGAAGTAGTCGGTGATGCCGAGCAGTTCGCCGAGGTCCAGGATCCGGATGTCGGTGCCCTTCTTGTCCGACGCCGCCGCCGCGGCGGTCAGCGCCAGCAAGCGGCTCTCGGTGGTGTCGACGGTGCTCAGGTGCTCGGCTCCTCGGTGGCTGCAGGATCGTCGTCGCCGCCCTCTGGGTCGGGCGCGTCGGCCTCGAAGTCGGCGCCCACGACGATGGTCAGGTCGACCACGCTTTGGGGTTGACGGCTGATCTGGATGGTACCGACGCCCAACTGCTCCTGCACCGTCCGGGCCGCCTCCAGCGACCGTTCGTCCTCGCGGTACAGCAGGATCAGCGTCTCGGTGAAGTCAAAGCTGCGGGCGTTGTCGGTCAAGACGATCCGCATGCCGGCGCCCTCCAGCCGGCGGTCGACCTCCTGGCCGATGCCCGGCGTCCCGACGCCGTTGAGGACCTGCACGCGCACCGCCTCGGGTCCGCCGCCGGCCGGCACGCTGCCTGCCAACGGGCCCTGCACCAGCTGGCGGACGCCGTCTGCCGGCGACCGGTAGGTGGCCGCTCCGTCGGCGTCGGCGCCACCGAACGGCGACACGGGCAGCACCAGGTACTGCAGCGCGTCGGCGGACTGCGCCTGCGCCAGCCGCGTGACCATGTCCTGCAGGAAGTCGGCGTCGGCGCTGGTGTCCAGCTGCGGCGCCCCGTCGCCGACCAGCTCCTCGGCGGCATCAGCGTCCGCGTCCGCCAACAGCTGGGTCCACACGGCCTGCTGCCGGGGGAAGGTGTCCAGCTCGCTCTCGCCGTCCTGCCGGAACCCCCAGTACTCGACCAGTCGCTCGCCGTCGAGGAACTGCGTCCCGACCTCGAACCGCACCTCGGCCGACCCGTCCCGACCACGCTGGACAAGCCGCTCGTCGACCTCCAGCTCCAGACCCCCCGTGCGTTCGAGCAGGGCGGCGAGCCCCGAGGGCGACGCGCCGGCGACGTGGTCGATGTCGATGCCGAGCAGGTTCTCCACGCTCGCCTCGACCAGTGCCGTCCCCCCGTACTGGTGCGCCAGCGCCAACCGGTCCAACCCGAACCCCGGGATGTCCACCAGCGTCCCGACCGGCACGAACAGGACGACGGCGTCGCCGGTCTCCGGTGTCGACGCCAGCAACGTGATGCCGCGCGCCGGCCCGCTGTCGCCCCGGCCGTGGCGCACCAGCAGAAGCGTGTCCTGTTCCGGCGCCGGCGCGCCCGGGCCGGGGGTGGCCGCCGGCGCAGTGCCGGGGGTCCGCAGCGCCGCGCCGATCAGCGCACTGGCGCCGATGATCGCCCCGACCAGCGCCACCGCCGCCAGGAAGACGACTCCCGCTTGGCGCTGGCGCCGGCGCCGGCGGGCGCGCCGCACCTGACGCGGTCCCGGCGACCGTGGCGGCTCGACGGGGTGGACGCCGCCCTGGACGTCCTGGCTCACGGCAGGCTCGCGGCCGCGACGGTGTGACCGGTGGTGCCGTACAGGCCGTGCTTGCGGGCGTACTCCTCCACGACCTGCGGCACCAGGTACCGCACCGCGCGCCCAGCCGCGAACCGCTCCCGCACGTCGGTCGAGCTGATGGCCAGCGCCGGTACCTCCAGGCGCGTCACCCGCGCCGCCAGGCCCTCGCGCTCGAGGTCGGCCAGATCGTGCCCGGGGCGCGTGGCCGCGACGAACGTCGCCAGCTCGAGGCACTCCTCGGCGTCTTTCCAGGTCAGGATGTTCAGCATCGCGTCGGCCCCGGTGATGAAGAACAGACGGTCCCGAGTCACCCCCTGGTGCTCCAGCGCGGCGCGAACGCGGCGCAGGGTGTCCACGGTGTAGGACGGCCCCGGCGCGTCGACCTCAAGACGGGACACCGAGAAGTACGGGTTGGCGGCCGTCGCGAGCACGGTCATGAGGTAGCGGTGCTCGGGAGGGGTCACCTTCTCGGTCTTCTGCCACGGCTCGCCCGCGGGGACGAACACGACCTCGTCGAGCTCGAGGTCGACGCGCGCCTGCTCAGCGGTCACCAGGTGCCCCATGTGCACGGGATCGAAGGTGCCGCCCATCAGGCCGATGCGCCGGGGCTCAGGCATGACGCCGAGTGTATGGCGGGGCAGCCGCGCCCCCCGAGAGCTCAGGCGATGCGCTCCACGAAGGCCGCCAGCTGCCGCAGGGTGCGGCACTCGACCATGTCGTCGCAATGGCGGCCGTACTGCCGGGCGATCGAGTCACCCGAGTTCCAGGTCGCCGCGGGCTCCGGGTTCAGCCAGTACAGCCGCCGACCGCGCCGGCGCAGGTCCGCCAGGACCCAGTCGTTGGCCGCGCGGTAGTTGTTCCGCGCGTCGCCGAGGACCAGGACCGTCGTCCGAGGCGTCACCGCGTCCGCCCAGCCTGCGTGAAACCGCTCGAAGGCGTGGCCGTAGTCGGAGTGGCCGTCGAGCCACACCAGGTCCGCCTCGGTGTTCAGCCGTTGCATCGCGTCGGTGAAATCCCCCTCCTCGAACAGCGCCGTCACCTCGTCGACGGTGTCGATGAACGCGAAGCTGCGCACCCGGGCGAACTGTCCCTGCAGGGCGTGGCAGAACATCAACGTGAACTTGGCGAAGGCGGCCACCGACCCCGACACGTCGCACAGCAGCAGCAGCTCGGGGCGGGTGACCCGCCGGGACCGCCATGCCGGCGCGATCGGCACGCCGCCGGTCCCCAGCGCGGCCCGTAGGGTGCGGCGGGCGTCGAGGCGTCCGCGCTTGGCGCGCCGGCGCTTGACCGCCAACCGGGTCGCCAGCCGTCGGGCCAGGGGCCGAACGGCCCGGCGCATCTCGGCCTGCTCGTCGGCGGTGACGCGGAAGAAGTCGACGTCCTCCGGCAGCGCGCGGACCAGCCGGCGCGCCATGTCCTCATGGCCGCGCCGCTCGACCATCCGCCGGCGGACCTCCGCTTCGATCTCCTCCCGCAGGTGGCGTAGACGCAGCTCCAGCTCGTCGCGCAGCAGGCGGTGGTCCACCGTCCCCTCGTCGACCGCGGCGGCACCCAGTGCGCGGCGCAGCACCCCCGCCAGGTTGATCGAGCGGAACACCCGGTACGTGAAGTACTCGGGCGACCCGTCCCGCCCTTCGACCCGGCCGAAGGACTCGACCGCCTCGTGGGCGAGTCGCCGCAGGTCGGTGTCGTCCCCGTCGAGCAGTCGCTGCACGAGCTCGGCCAGCAAGTCGCCCACATCGCGGGGCGCCACGTCAGCGTCAGGTCCGCCAGCGCCCACGCGCGGCGGGAAGTACACGTCGAACAGCGTGTCGAACGCCGGCCGGTGGCCGGCCGACTTGACCATGGTGGCCGCCAGCGCCTCGTGCAGCTGGCGGCGGGAGAGCAGATCGATGTGCGTCACGGCTCGCACCGCGTCGAGCCCGTCGCTGACCGCAACCGGCACACCGGCACGCCGCAGCGCACGGGTGAAGTCCAGCAGGCGCGGCTGCAGCCCCGACAGCGCCGGGTCGGGGCCCTGTGCGGCGACCTCGCCCGCGGTCGGGACGGTCAACCGGCCGAGGGGTCCGCGGGGACCTCGAGGTGGGCCAGCCCCTTGGTCAGGTCGCTGCGGTGCTTGAGCAGCACCGACAGGGTGGTCCGCGCAGCGGTGTCGTCGACCGTGTCAAAGCCCAGCTCGAGCAGCGCCTGCGCCCAGTCCAGCGTCTCGGCGACCGCCGGGGGCTTGCGCAGGTCCAGCTGTCGCAGGGACCGGACGATGCGCACCAGCTGGTCGGCGAGGTGCTCGGAGACGCCGGGCACCCTGGTCCGGACGATGTCACGCTCGCGATCGACGTCGGGATAGTCCATGTGCAGGTACAGGCACCGGCGCTTGAGCGCCTCGGACAGCTCGCGCGTGTTGTTCGAGGTCAGCACGACGTAGGGGCGGCGGACAGCCGCGACGGTGCCGAGCTCCGGGATGGTGACCTGGAAGTCCGACAGGATCTCGAGCAGCAGCGCCTCGAACTCGAAGTCGACCTTGTCGATCTCGTCGACCAGGAGCACGGTGGCGGCGTCAGCCGAGATCGCCTCCAGCAGCGGTCGGGTCAGCAGGAAGTCGGGGCCGAAGATGTCGTCGTGGGCCTCGTCCCATCCCCGGCCGGCGTCGGCCTGGATGCGCAGCAGCTGCTTGGAGTAGTTCCACTCGTACAGCGCCTTGGCCTCGTCGAGCCCCTCGTAGCACTGCAGCCGCACCAGCCGTGCGTCCAAAACCTGGCTGATGGCTTTCGCCAGCTCGGTCTTGCCGACGCCCGCCGGCCCTTCGACGAGGACGGGCTTGCCAAGGCGCTCGGCCAGGAACGCGACCGTGGCGATGGACTCGTCGGGCAGGTACCCGACGTCGGCCAGGCGCTTTGCGACCTCGCCGGGGCTGGTGAACGCACTCATCGCCGGCCTACTCGCGCACCTGGCCGTCGCCCTCGACGACGTACTTGGTGGTGGTCAGCTCGACCAGGCCCATCGGCCCGCGGGCGTGCAGCTTCTGCGTTGAGATCCCGATCTCCGCGCCGAAGCCGAACTCCCCGCCGTCGGTGAACCGTGTCGAGGCGTTGACCATCACGGCGGCGGCGTCGACCTCGGCGACGAACCGCCGGGCGGCCGCCCTGTCCTCGGTGACGATCGCCTCGGTGTGGAGGGTGCCGTGCTCGGCGATGTGCGCAACGGCGTCGTCGAGGCTGTCCACGACCCGTACCGCCAGGCGCAGATCGAGGTACTCGGTGTCCCAGTCGGCGTCCGTGGCGGGCTCGGCGCCGGCGAGCTGCTGGGCCGTCTCGTCGCCCGTGAGCGTCACCCCGGCGTGGCGCAGCGCGTCGGCGACGCGCGGCAGGAAGGTGGGGGCGACGTCGGCGTGCACGAGCAGCGTCTCAGCCGCGTTGCAGACGCTGGGCCGCTGCGCCTTGGCGTTGACGACGATCCGCTCGGCCATCTGCAGGTCGGCTGCCCGGTCGACGAACACGTGGCAGTTGCCGACCCCCGTCTCCACGACCGGCACCTGCGCGTCGGCCACGACCGACTGGATGAGCCCGGCCCCGCCGCGCGGGATCAGTAGGTCGACCAGCCCACGCGCGCGCGTCAGCTCCTTGACGGACTCTCGCGAGGTGTCGTCGATCAGCGACACGGCGTCGGCCGGCAGCCCGCTGTCGACCAGGGCCCCCCGGAGCACACCGGCGAGCGCAGTGTTGGAGTGGATCGCGGTGGACGAGCCCCGCAGCACGCACGCGTTCCCGCTCTTCAGCGCCAGGCCCGCCGCATCGACCGTGACGTTGGGACGACCCTCGTAGATCATCGCGATCACGCCGAGGGGGACGCGGACCTGGCGCACCTGTAGGCCGTTGGGCAGCGTGAAGCCACGCACGAGCTCACCGACCGGGTCCTTCAGGCCGATCAGGTCTCGCAGCGCGTCGGCCATCGCCGACATCCGCGACGCGTCCAGGGTCAAGCGGTCGACCATGGCATCGGTCACCCCGGCCTCGCGGGCCGCGGCGACGTCGCGCGCGTTGGCCGACAGCACGGTGTCGTGGGAACGGTCCAACGCATCGGCCATGGCGCCGAGCGCGGCGTTGCGCTGCCCGGTCGACGCGCGAGCGACCGCGGGTGCAGCCGCTTTGGCGGCCGAGCAGACGGCCAGAACAGCAGACACGACGACCTCCGGGATGCGGGTGCGGCGCGGTGTGCCGCCGGCAAACAGCGGCGGCGGTGCGCCTTCGCATCGTACCGACCCCTCACGGCGGCAGCGTTGCGGGGTGCGCGGCAGAATCGATGCCCATGGACGATTTCCAGGCAGCACTCAAACAGCAGCTCGAACGCAACGCCGAGCTCCAGCGGCGGCGCGCGGAGGCCGAGCAGGAGATGGACCGTGCCCGGCAGGCTGCCGAGGAGCAGGCCCGCGCCGAGGCCCAGCGGCAGCAAGACGTGCGCAACCAGCGTCACGCCGACCTGGTCGAGCACCTCAGCGATGTCGCCCGTCAGCTCAAGGCAGCTCAGCCGGAGTCGTTCATCGTGCGCACCGGCTGGACCGAGTCCGGTGAGGAGTTCCTCGCGAAGATCTCCACGCGCCAGACCGAGCCGTCCAGGTCCCTGCTGATCGAGCTCGACCGCGACGACGACCAGGTCCTGGCCCGCTGGATCACCGGTGTCGGCAACACCGTGGAGCTGTGGCGGCTGCTCGAGGTGACGCCCGCCATGCTGGCCGAGCTGGTGCTGCAGGTCGCCGACGAACCGCTGTGGCGATCGGCGACTGCGCCGCCGCCGTTTCCGCGCTCACCGCGGTGAGCGGCGCGCCGTGACGTAGCCGCCCAGCGCCACGCTGACCGCGAACAGCAGTAGACCCGCCAGCGCCAAGGGCCACAGGGGCCTGCCGTCAGTCGCGGGCTGGTCGCCCGGCGCGGCGATCTCAGACGCCGGCGCCACCTGCGGTTCGGGGATCGGGGACGGCTCCTCCATCGCTTCAGGCGGGGGTTCGGCCTGCGCCACCTCGGGAGGCGCCTGCTCGGTGGGCTCAGGTGGCGGTGGCGGTTCCTGCTGCCCTTGCGCGCGCGGCTGGCGGGGTTGGCGCGGCCGTTGCGGCGGTGGCTCCACCGGTGAAGGCGGCGCCACGGGGCGCGGGCGGCTCTGAGCCTGCGGAGACGCAGTCTCCCGTGGCGATGGGCGGGGCGACGGCGTCTCGGTGACCGGCGGGGCGATGCCCAAAGCGGCTGCGACATCGACGCGACCGCGGCCGGCGCCGATCGGCCGGGCGGTCTGCTGCAGCCGGCGGCGGGTCTGCTGCGCGTCGAACCCACGCTGGCGCAGCATGGCGGCGGCGGCCGACACGATCGGCGCGGCGAACGACGTGCCGTCGGCCGCGGCGTACGGCTCCCCCACGTACGTGGAGATGATGTTGACGCCCGGCGCGAACAGCGTCCGGTCGTCGCGGTTGGAGTGCTGCCACACCTGGTCGCGGCGGTTGCTCGCTCCCACGACCAGCGCCGGCAGGTCGTCGGCGTACGGGGTCCGGTCCTGGCCGTCGTTACCGGCGGCGACGACGACAACGATGCCGTTCAGCGCGGCCTGGCGGATCGCCAGCTCCACGTCGGTGGTGATCAGCGCCGTCGGCGGCCGCTGCTGGCCGGGCACGTCGGCCAGGCTGAGGTTGATGACGTGCGCCCCGCGGCGCGTGGCCCAGCGGATGCCCTCGGCGACGACGTCAGACGTCCCCATTCCCTCGTCGTCCAGCACGCGGACGGGCAGCACCATCGCCTGGGGGGCGACGCCGGCGCCCCCCTCACCGTTGCGGAGATTGGCGACGGCCACACCGGCGACGAACGTCCCATGCCCGTTGCGGTCGACCGGCCGCGTGCCGCGGTCGACCAGGTCGATGCCTCGCAGCACGCGCCCCTGCAGGTCCGGGTGACGGTGGTCGACCCCCGTGTCGAGGACCGCGATGAGCTGATCCGCGCCACGGGTGACCGACCAGGCGTCGGGTGCCCGGACGCGACGCAGGTGGTACTGACGGTCGATGAGGGGGTCGGCGGCACCGGACGCGGCAACCAGGACAGCGGCGAGCAGCGCCGCGGCCGCTGCGCGGCGCCGGCGGGACCACCCCCCTCTGCGCACGCTTCCCAGGATGTCCCTTTCAGACGACGACGACCAGCGAGTCCCGGTGGATGACCTCCCGGGTGTACGCCAGGCCGAACTCGGACTGCAGCGACTCCGTGGACCTGCCGCGGATCTGCTGCACGTCCTGGACCGCATAGGTCGTGAGCCCCCGCGCGACGACCACGTGGTCCGGGCCGACCACGTCGACGGCATCGCCGGGCCCGAAATCGCCGTGCGCGTCGAGGATGCCGGCGGCCAGAAGGGAGGACCCCCGTCGGGTGAGGGCGGCGACGGCGCCCTCGTCGACGAAGATCCGCCCCTGGGGCAGCGGCGCGAACGCGATCCACAGCTTGCGGCTCTCCGGCCGTCGTCGCGACGGCGGGAACCACGTGCCCACGTGCTGGCCGGCGACGATCCGCTCCAGCACGCCCGGCGTGCGCGCGTTGGCGATGACCGCATGCGCGCCGCTGAAGGTCGCGATGCGGGCGGCCTCGACCTTGCTGGCCATGCCGCCGGTGCCGACGTCGCTGCCCGCTGGGCCGATCAGCTGCGGGTCCAGCGCGGCGAAGTCGTCCACCCGGTCCAGCGGCGGCGCCGGGACGACGGCCTCGAGCGGACGGACGGGGTACAGCCCTTCGACGTCGGACAGCAGCACCAGCAGGGTCGCGTGGAGCATGCTGGCGACGAGCGCGGCCAGCCGGTCGTTGTCCCCGAAGCGCAGCTCGTCGGTGGCGACCGTGTCGTTCTCGTTGACCACGGGGACCGCGCCCAGCTCGAGCAGCCGCGTGAACGTGTGACGGGCGTTGAGGTACCGGACCCGGTCGACGACGTCGGTCGGGGTGAGCAGCACCTGTCCGCAGGCCAGGCCGTGCTCGGCGAAGCGGGCCTGGTAGGTGTGGACCAGGATGCCCTGACCGACGCTCGCGGCCGCTTGCTGGGTCGGCAGGTCCGCGGGGCGTGCGGGCAGCCCCAGCGGAGCCAGGCCTGCTGCGACGGCACCGCTGGAAACGAGCACCACCTGGCCCCCCGCAGCGCGAAGGCCCACCAGCTGGTCGACCAGGTCGACGGCCAGGTCCCGGTCCAGCCCACCGTCGGCGGCGCGCAGGCTCGACGACCCCACCTTGACCACGACCCGCTGCGGGCGGGCGAACCGCGCGTCGGTCACTCGTCCCACGCCTCGTCGGTCTCCCACGCCTCGTCGGCCTCGGCGACCAGCTCGTCGTCGGTCGGCCGGTCCGGCTCGTAGTCGAACACCGCCTCACCGATCAGGACCGTGTCACCCCGCGCCGCACCCGCCTGCTCCAACGCGTCGTCGACGCCGGCGCGGCGCATCCGGTCCTGCAGGTAGCGGACCGCCTCGTCGTTGCCCAGGTCCGTCATCACGACCCAGCGCTCCACCCGGCCGGAGCGCACCCGCCACCCTTCACCGGTGCGAACGACGTCGATGACGTCCGCGGCCGCGGTGGGACGCAGGACCGGCCGGGACACGACGGCGTCCGCGGCCTCCTCACGCTCCCGGTCGCCGCGCACGCCGCGCACGAGATCGGCCATGCGGTGGCGCAGCGCGTCCACACCCGCGCCGGTCACGGCGCTGCCCGCCAGCACCTCCCACCCGTCAGCCCGCAGGTCGGGCGCGACGATCTCAGCGGTGTCGGCGTCGGCATCGGTCTTGTTCAGGAACACCAGCGCGGGACGCTGCAGCAGGTCGGACTGGTACCGCTGAAGCTCCGTGCAGACCACGCGCAAGTCCTCGCGCGGGTCGCGTTGCTCGTACGACGCGCAGTCCAGCACGTGCACCAGCACGCCGGCGCGTTCGACGTGCCGCAGGAACTGGTGCCCCAGACCCTTGCCGGCGCTGGCCCCCTCGATCAGTCCGGGCACGTCGGCGACGACGAAATCGATCTCGTCGGTGCGCACGACGCCCAGGTTTGGCGCCAGCGTCGTGAACGGGTAGTCCGCGATCTTCGGCTTGGCCGCCGACAGCCGCGAGATCAGCGACGACTTGCCGGCGTTGGGGAAGCCGACGAGTGCGACGTCGGCGACCAGCTTGAGCTCGAGGGTGACCCAGCGCTCCTGCGGCGGTTCGCCCAGTTCGTGGAAGCGGGGCGCTCGTCGCTGTGATGTGCGAAACGCGGCGTTGCCGCGGCCGCCCCGTCCGCCTTCGGCCGCGACAAAGGTCTGACCCGACGCCACCAGATCGGCCAGCACCGCGCCCGCGTCGTCTTTGACCACGGTGCCGACGGGAACGAGCAAGACGGTGTCCTCACCGTCGGCGCCACGACGCAAGTCACCCTCGCCGTGGCGACCCCTCGCAGCGGAGCGGTGCGGGCGGTGGTGGTAGTCCACCAGCGTGGCGACATCCTCACTGGCCTGCAGCACGACGCTGCCACCACGCCCCCCGTCGCCGCCGCTGGGACGCCCTCGAGGTTCGTAGGGCTGCCGCTCGAAGGCCGTCACGCCGTTGCCGCCTCGTCCGCCCTTGACGTTGATCTTGACCTCGTCGACGAACACCTAGGGCCGCTCCTGGGCGGCCAGCATCGTCCGAAGTCCCTCGATCAGTGAACGGGGGCGGTAGCCCAGCTCGGCGGTTGCCTTGTCGTGGCGGGCCCAGTAGGTGACCCCGTCGCCGGCGGTGATCAGCTCCCGGATGTTGGGCGCCATCCCCATGGGGGGCCCGACGACCGGACCCAGCGGGGCGATGAGCCGCAGCAGACCAGTCGGCACGTCCAGCCGCGGCGCCCGGCGACCGGTGACCGACGCGAGGGTCTCGATGAGCCCGCGCATGGTGCTGTTCTCCCCCGACAGGATGTACTTCTCGCCGAGGACCCCGGAGTCGAGGACCGCGACGAGGCCGGTGACCACGTCGTCGAGGTAGACGAAGCTGAGCCCGGTGCCGGGCAGCGGGACGGCCGGCATCCGACGGGCCAGAAACAGCCTGATCGCCACACCGATCTGGGAGTGGTCACCCGGCCCGTAGACGGCACTGGGCATGGCGATGACGCAGGGCAGCCCATCCCTCGCCGCCTGTTCGGCGATCTCGTGGGCCTGGTGCTTCGTCTCGTCGTAGGTCGACACGTACCGGCCGTGGTGCTCGGTGGTCTCGTCGCCGACCTCGCCGTGGGTGTTGCCCAGGGCGTTGACCGTGGACACGTAGACGACCCGCGCGATGCCGGCGTCCGCGGCGGCCGTCATCACTCGGCGGGTGCCCTCCACGTTCGTTTCGAACAGCGCGGGTCGCCGCCGCTTTGGGATGCCGACCTCGTACAGCCCCGCCGCGTGGATGACCGCGTCTGCGCCGGCCATGCCGCGCTGCAACGCGGCAGTGTCTGTGACAGTGCCCTCGATTAGCTCGCAGCCCACGGCGGCCAGCGCGGCGCCCTTGGCCGGGGAGCGCACCAGGGCCACGACCTCGTTGCCGCGCCGGCGCAGCGTGGTGGCCAGCGGCGTCCCGATGAACCCGGTGCCGCCCGTGAGGAAGACGCGCATGCGGTGGTCCCCGCCGGTCAGGAGAGCGCCTGCTCGACGTCGGCGACGAGGTCGTCGGTGTCCTCGATCCCCACGGACAGGCGCACGAGGTCTGCCGGTACCTCCAATGCGGAGCCCGCGACCGACATGTGGGTCATCTCGCCGGGATGCTCCACGAGCGACTCCACGCCCCCAAGCGACTCGGCGAGCGTGAACACCCGAAAGCGCGCGCAGGTCTTCAGCGCCGTGTCCTTGTCGGCCATGCGGAAGCTGACCATCCCACCGAAGTCCCGCATCTGTGTGACCGCGACGTCGTGACCCGGGTGCGACGGCAGCCCGGGGTACAGCACCTGGCGTACCGCAGGCGAGGAGGCCAGCACATCGACGACCGCGCGAGCGTTCTCGCAGTGGGCGCGCATCCGCACGGCAAGCGTCTTCAGCCCACGCAGCGTCAGCCAGCTGTCCCACGGACCGGGCACGCCGCCGATGGCGTTCTGCAGGAAGCCGATGCGCTCGGCGAGGCCGTCGTCATCCGTGACGACGGCGCCACCGACGACGTCGCTGTGACCGCCGATGTACTTCGTGGTCGAGTGCACGACGACGTCCGCCCCCAGTGACAGCGGCTGCTGGAGGTACGGCGTCGCGAAGGTGTTGTCGACGACGACAACAGCGCCGCGTTCGTGCGCGAGGTCCGCCAGCGCTCGGATGTCGAAGATCGACATGAGGGGGTTGGTGGGAGTCTCTATCCAGATCAGCCGGGTCCGGTCGCGCCACGCCGCGTCGACCGCGTCGAGGTCGGACAGGTCGACGGGGTCGAACTGCAGTCCCCAGGGCTGGTGGACCCGTGCGAACTGCCGGTAGGTGCCGCCGTACACGTCATTGGCCATGACGACGTGGTCGCCGGCGGTCAGGGTGCGCAGGACCGCGTCGCCGCCGGCAAGACCCGAGGCGAAGGCGAACCCGTGACGCCCGCCTTCCAGCGAGGCGATGGCGGCCTGCAGCGCGTCGCGGGTCGGGTTGCCGCTGCGCGCATAGTCCCACCCTCGGTGCTCACCGACGGCCGTCTGCGCGAACGTCGACGTCTGGTACACGGGGACGATGACCGCACCCGTCTGGGGGTCCGGGTCCTGGCCGACGTGGATCGCCCGTGTGGCGAAGCCCATGTCGTCCCACGCGTCGCCGGTCACGATGCCTCCTTGCGCATCAGGAAGTCGAGGACGTCCGCGCGAGTGAGGACGCCTGCGGGGGTCTGGCCGTCGAACACGAGCACCGCCGGCGACTGCGAGGTCAGCAGGCTCATCGCGTGGTCCACGGACTCCCGTGCGTCGATCAGCGGCAGCGGTTCTTCCATGACGTCGCTGACCGTCTGGTCGAGCACCGCCGGATCCCGGTAGACCCTGTCGAGCAGACCACGCTCGCGGATGCTGCCCAGCACGTCGTCGGGCGACTCGGCGCTCTCGCGCTTGACGACGGGCATCTGGCTGACCGCGTAGGTGTGCAGGGTCGCAATCGCTTCGCGCACCGGTTCGTCCGGGTGGACGTGGACGATGGGAGGCAGCTCGCCGGCCTTGGCGCGCAGCACGTCGCCGACGCGTGCCGCGGTGCCGGACCGGTCGAGGAACCCGTGCTCGGCCATCCAGTCGTCGTTGAAGATCTTCGACAGGTAGCCGCGTCCGCTGTCGGGCAGCAGGACGACGATGTTCGCGTCGGGGGGGTACTCCGCGGCGATCTGCAGCGCCGCGTACGCCGCCAGCCCACCGGATCCCCCGACCAGGATCCCCTCCTCGCGGGTCAGCCGGCGGGCGGTGACGAACGAGTCGCGGTCGCTGACGCGCACGAAGCGGTCGACGACGGTGGGGTCGAACGTGTCGGGCATGAAGTCCTCACCCACACCCTCGACCAAGTACGGGTGGACCTCGTCGCCCGAGTACAGCGAGCCTTCGGGGTCGGCGCCGACGACCACGACCTCCGGCTTGCGCTCCTTGAGGTACCGGCCGGTCCCGCTGATCGTCCCGCCGGTTCCCACGCCGGCGACGAAGACGTCGATGTCGCCGTCGGTTTGCTCCCACAGCTCCGGTCCCGTCAGGCGGTAGTGCGCCTCGGGGTTGGCCGGGTTGAAGTACTGGTTGGGCTGGAAGGCGCCAGGGATCTCCGCCGCCAGCCGGTCCGCCGTGCGGTAGTAGCTGCGCGGGTCGTCGGGTTCCACCGCCGTGGGGCACACGACGACCTCCGCCCCGTAGGCGCGCAGCAGGTCGATCTTCTCCCGACTCATCTTGTCCGGCATGACGAACACACAGCGGTAGCCGCGCTGGGCGGCGACGATCGCCAGGCCTGCGCCCGTGTTGCCGCTGGTCGGCTCGACGATGGTGCCGCCCGGACGCAGCTTCCCCTCGCGCTCGGCGGCGGTGATCATCGCCAACCCGATGCGGTCCTTCACGCTCCCGCCGGGGTTGAGGTATTCGATCTTGGCGATCAGCGTCGGTGGCACGTTCGCGCTGAAGCGGTGCAGCCGAACCAGCGGGGTGTGTCCGACGAGATCGATCAGGGAGTCGACGGCCTGCATGCCAACGCCTTTCACCGAAGGTGGCACCGCAGCGTAGTGGCGCGGGGCCGGTGCGCGCAGCGGGTCAGGCGTGAGCGGCCAGGCGGGCCGCGACCCGGCGGGTCACCGGGTCGATGTCACTCCGCGTCCGGGGGGTCGGCGCCACGACCGGGTAGGCGGCCGACACGCGACCGTCGTGCACCACCACGACCCGGTCGGCGAACGTCGCGCCGACGTCGGCGTCGGCGACCTCCACGGCCGTGGTGACCCCCAGCGAGCGCAACCCGGCCAGGTCGGCGACCGCCAGCGCGTGCGCCGGGCCGTCGGTGGCGACGAACGGATCGGTCACGACCAGCGACGTGACGCCGACGCGAGCCGCCTGCTGCGCGTGGATGCGCAGGGTCCCCGCCTGCGCTGCGGCGCCGCCGTCGATCACCGTGCACGCCGGCAACGCGTCGAGCAGCTGATCGACGACGGCGGCCGTGCCGGTCCCCACCAACGCCAGGGTCTCGCCCGTCAGCACGTTCAGGCCCGGCACGTGGGCGGCATACGTCGGCCGCTGGGCTGCCGACCACGTCGACACCAGCAGCTGCTCCACCGTCAGACCGATGCGGGACACGGCAGCAGGATCGGACGACTGGGTCGCGAGGACCACAGTGGCAACCGTGGAAACCTGCGATGCCTCCCGCGAAAAACCGTGCAATCCTCGACTTGACACCCGCACGAATGCGAACGAGCCGGCCCCGCAGGACCGGCTCGGACCGTGTGGCGGGTGCTAGGCGGGGACGACCTCGGCGTACTTCCGCTTGCCGGAGGTGCGGAACGAGACCTGGCCGTCGACCAGTGCGAACAGCGTGTCGTCGCCGCCCCGTCCCACGTTCTCACCCGGGTGGATCCGTGTGCCGCGCTGACGGACGATGATGGTCCCGGCAGTCACGGTCTGACCGCCGAAGCGCTTCACGCCCAGCATCTTCGGGTTGGAGTCGCGGCCGTTGTTCGACGAGCCGCCGCCCTTTTTGTGCGCCATCTCGCGTGTCTCCTGTGGCTAGGTGGTGATCTCGTCGACGCGGATCCGCGTCAGGGGCTGGCGGTGACCGTTGCGGCGCCGGTACCCCGTCTTGTTCTTGTACTTGAAGACCGTGAGCTTGGGGCCCTTGACCTGCTCGACGACGGTCGCCTTGACGGTGACGTTCGCGAGGTCGTCGCGGCCCGACGTGACGGCGCCGTCGTCGCCGACGAACAGCACCGGGCGCAGCTCGATCGACCCGTCGTCCGCGCCGTCGAGCTTCTCGACGTCGAGGGTGTCGCCGACGGCGACGCGGTACTGCTTCCCGCCGGTGGCGATCACGGCGTACACGATAGGTCTCCTCAAACTCGTGGTATCCCCCGCCGCGTCCCAGCCTATCGACTCCAACGGGTCGTGGCGGCGGGATGGGCGCATGAGAAAGGCGCGCCGGAGCGCACCGAGGGGCAAGTGTAGGATCGCCTGTCCGGTGGTGTCAACGTGGGGGCTGGGTGGGTGTGCGGCTGACAGACCAGGCGGCGGTGGCGGTGGCGTTCGCCCGCGCCGAAGCCGCGCCGGCCCCGCCGACGGTCGCCCATCTGCTCGTCGGACTCGCCACCGAGCCCGAAGGCCGGGCGGGCCGCCGCCTGCGCGAGCGAGCAACCGCCGCGGCGGCGCTGCGGGAGCGGGCCGGCGCGGCGCCGGCGCCGGCGCTGGACGTCGCGGTCCGCTCGGCCGCCGAACGTGCGGGCCGCCGCGCGGCGTCGACCGTCGACCTGCTCGACGCAGCGGTCGCCGCCGGAGGTGACGACGTGCTCGACCTGCTCGACGCCGTCGGGTATCACCGCGACCTCGACGGTTGGCTGCTGGGCGACCCGGACGACGACTGGTTCGAGGATCCCGAGACCTACGGGTTCGATCCCCGCGGCGACGTCGAGCTGCAGCCGGCTGCTGCACGCATCGTCGCCCAGGTCCGGGCGGTCGACGGTGGCGCCGTCGACGTGCTCATCGCCGCGGCCGCCGCCCCTGACGGTGAGCAGCCCCTCGCCGGGATCGACCCGGCCACGTTGGCGGCGGCGGCACGGCGATTGACCCCGCAGGGGCGGGACTGGGACCGGGGGCTTGAGACCGTGATCGTCGCCGCCCGCACCCTGAGCGAGGGAGCACCGCCGGGTTTGGTCGATCTGGTGCGGGCCGCCGTCGTCGCCGGCGGCGACGCCCCCCGGGCGGTGCTGGCGGCCGTCGACGCCCAGTGACACCTGAGGTGGTTGAAACCTCAGGCCGCTCCGACCCCAAATGCCAACCACCCGCGCCATGGTCTCCGGGGTGGTTGAAATCTCAGGCCGCTGACGACAAGGCCGCTGACGCCCGCAATTTCAACCACCTGCCGGCTCCGGGTTAGTGGAGCATGTCCTCGACGATCTGCGCGCCTCGTCCCTCACAGGCATCGCAGGTCACCGTAAAGCTCTCCTGCAAACCCTGGCTGACGTTCTTGCGCGTCATCTGCACCAAGCCGAGCTTCGAGATCTCCATGACGCGGGACTTGGTCTTGTCCCGTGCCAGCTCGCGCTTGAAGCGCTTGAGGACCTCGTCGCGGTTGGCGGGCACGAGCATGTCGACGAAGTCGATGACGATGATGCCGCCCATGTCGCGCAGTCGGAGCTGACGGGCGATCTCCTCGGCGGCCTCGAGGTTGTTGCGCAGCACCGTCTCCTCGAGGTTGCGCTCACCGACGAACTTCCCGGTGTTGACGTCGATGACCCACATCGCCTCGGTCTTCTCGATGATCAGATAGCCGCCGGACTTCAGCCACACCTTCTTCTCCAGCGCGCGGCGGATCTGATTGGTGACCTCGTAGGCGTCGAAGATGTGGTCGTCGCCGGTGTGGACCGACACCTTGTCGACGAAGTCGGGGCTGACGTCGGACAAGTAGTCGCGGATCTGGCCGGCCAGGCCCTCGTCGTCGGCCACCAGGTGGGAGAACTCCGTGCCGAACACGTCGCGGATGACCCGCATCACCAGGTTCGGCTCCTCGTACACCGCGTCCAGGGGCTTGGCGTCGTCGACGCGGGAGTTGATGTCGTCCCAGATGCGGACGAGTCGCGCGATGTCGGCTTCGAGCTGCTCACGGGTGGCGCCCTCGGCGGCCGTGCGCACGATCAGCCCGTAGCCCTCGGGCTTGAGACCCTTGAGGATCTTGCGGAGCCGCTCACGCTCGTCGTCGGTCAGCTTGCGGCTGATGCCCATCATCCCGTCGCCGGGCGCGAGGACGCAGTACCGGCCGGCGACGGACAGGTGCTGGGTGAGCCTGGCGCCCTTGGTGCCCATGGGGTCCTTGGTCACCTGCACCAAGACCGTCTGGCCGGACTTCAGCGTCTGCTCGATGCGCGGCAGCTCTCCCTCGAGGTCGGCTTCGTCGTAGTTGACCTCGCCGGCGTACAGCACGCCGTTGCGACCCTTGCCGATGTCGACGAACGCCGCCTCCATCCCAGGCAGCACGTTCTGGACGCGGCCGAGGTAGATGTTGCCGACATACGACACGTCTTCTTTGCGGGTGACGTAGTGCTCGACGAGGGTGCGCTCCTCCAAGACCGCGATCTGGCTGCGCTCCTCGCCCACCGTGACGAGCATCTTCCGGGGCGGTCCCTCGTTGATGGCGCGGCGCGTCTCCTCGCTGACGCCCCCGGCGGGCCGCCGCCCGCGACCCGTGGAAGACGTTGCCCGACCCCGCCCGCGTGCCGTCGTCCGCGACGAGCGGCCGGACTTCGCGCGGGCCTGCAGGCGCGTCGAGCCCGGCTGCTCGTCCTCGTCGTCGGTGTCGACCTCCTCGACCTCCTCGATGTCGTCAGTCGACGCGTCGGCGGTCTCCTCGGCGCTGCGGCGGTTGCGCCCGCCGCGCCGGCCCCGGCCGCGGCTGCCGCGCCGGCGGCGGCGGGACGCGGCGGGACGCTCGTCACCGCCGCCATCGGCACCGGCGCCGTCTGCGGCGCCGCTCGCCCCGTCTGCGGCGTCATTTGCCCCGTCTGCGGCGTGGCTCGCATCATCGGCGAGGTCACCGGTGCGACCACCCGTGTCGCCGGCGTTACCGCCGATCTCGTCCGGCTTCGAAGTGTCCTCGCCGGCGCCAGCCGACCGACCGCGGCGCGCGCGGGTCTTGCGACGCACCACCGCGGTCTCCCCCTCGGCGTCCCCCTCACCTGGTGATGGCGCCTCCGCGGGTTGGGAGGCCTCCTGCTGCCCGTCGGGTGCAGCGGGTTCCTGCTCGGCCCGTGCGGTCCGCGACGCGCTCGCGCGTCGTGAGCGTGTCCGCGTCCGGGTACGGGTCTCGCCGGCCTCCGCGGCGTCGTCGCGGGTGTCGTCGGGCTGCGGGGTGCTGTCTGCGTCGGTCACGTGGTTTGCCTTTGTGTCTGGAGCGGCTCGACGAGCTCGCCGGAAAGCGCCTCGACCAGGCCGTCAGGCCCGGGGCGCCCCTGTGCGAGCCGCGTGACGAGCACGGGCTGTGCGAGATCGGGTTGGAAGCGGCGCAGCGCCAGGTCGACCTCACTGGGCCGGATGGCGACCGCCACGTCGTCGGGAAGGTGGTCGATGTGGTGCACGGTCACGCGTACGCGTGGACCGTCGGCGCTGATGTCGGCAATGGCGGGTCGGATGTCGACGTCGACGGCCTCGCCCTTGCGCTCCCGCGGCACGACAAGGGTTGCGGCGCTCGCCACCTGCTGGACCGCGTGGTCCAGCACGGCGCCCACCGGGTACTCCACGTCCCAGCACGAGGCGGCCAGCGCCTTGGAGAACCGCGGCGCCCCGTCCGGTGTGTGCACTGCGGTCAGCACGTCCATGCCCTCCGGGAACGCGGCATTGAGCGCGGCGATGTCGCGGGACAGCTCGACGGGAGCAGCGAAGGTGAGCTCGGCGTACTCGCCGGTCGATGCGTACCCGAGCGTCAACGCGTCGGTGAAGCTGACCTTGGGGTGTGGCGAGAACCCCTCGGAGTACGCGATGGGAAGGTCGGCGCGGCGAAGAGCGCGCTCCCAAAGTCGGCCAACGTCGATGGCCGAGACGAATCGCAGGCGGCCCTGCTTACGGTATCGGACGCGTACCCGCACTGAAGATCGGCAGGTGCCCGGTCTGGTGCTGCAGATCCAGACCAGGGCACACCCCGCAGTCGTAGCAGGGGGTCCAGCGGCAATCCTCAAGCTCTGCCTGATCGTCGACCGCGTCGCGCCAGTCCGAGTAGAGCCAGTCCTTCTCCAGCCCCGAGTCGAGGTGATCCCAAGCGAACACCTCGTCCTCGCCCCGCTCTCGGCGGGTGAACCATGCGACATCCACGCCGACCTCGTCGGCGGCGGTCATCCACGTGTCGTAGTCGAACCACTCGTCCCAGCCGTCGAACCGCGCCCCGAGGGCGAATGCGCGCTGCACCACCTCGGCGACGCGACGGTCGCCGCGGGCCAGCAGGCCCTCGACGACGCCGGGCTTGCCGTGGTGGTAGCGCAGGTTCAGGTTGCGGTCGCGGGCGACGCGCCGGCGGATCAGGTCGAGCTTGCGCTCGATCTGCTCGGCGCTGTCCTGCGCCGCCCACTGGAAGGGAGTGTGCGGCTTGGGGACGAAGCCCCCCACCGACACGGTGACCTTGTTCTTGCGGCCGTGCTGCCTGCCGATCTCGAGCACCTTCAGGCCGAGCTCGGCGATGCCGAGGACGTCCTCGTCGGTCTCAGTGGGCAGGCCGATCATGAAGTACAGCTTGATGTGCCGCCATCCATTGGCGAATGCAGTTTCGGCGGTGCGCAGCATGTCCGCCTCACTGACCATCTTGTTGATCACCCGACGCATCCGCTCCGTGCCGGCCTCGGGCGCGAAGGTCAGCCCCGTGCGCCGGCCGTTGCGGGCCAGTTCGTCGGCGAGGGTGACGTTGAACGCGTCGACCCTCGTCGAGGGCAACGACAGGCTCGTCGCCGTGCCCTCGTAGCTGTCAGCCAGGTCACCGCACATCCCGAGGATCTCGGAGTGGTCAGCGGAGCTCAGGCTGAGCAGCCCTACCTCTTCGAAGCCGGTGTTCGCGACACCGTCGGCGACCATCTGCTTGACAGTCGCCGCGGAGCGCTCACGGACGGGCCGGGTGATCATCCCGGCCTGGCAGAACCGGCATCCGCGGGTGCACCCGCGGAAGATCTCGACCGAGTAGCGCTCGTGCACCGTCTCGGTGAGCGGAACGATGGACCGCTTCGGGTACGGCCAGGAGTCCAGGTCGCTGACCGTGCGCTTGGCGACGCGGTACGGGGCGCCAGAGCGGCGCGGGAACGTGCCACGCAGGGTGCCCATGGTGTCGTCGCCGCCCGACGGCGCGTTGTACTCCGGCTCGTACCACGACGGGATGTACGCACCGTCGACCTGACCGATCTCGGCCAGGAGCCGGTCGCGGTCCCAGCCCTGCTCACGGCCGCGCTTGATCACCAGGTCGACTTCGAGGACGAACTCCTCGCCGTCGCCGGCGCAAACGACATCCACGAACGGGGCAAGCGGCTCTGGGTTGAACGCGGCGTGTCCACCGATCATGACGACCGGGTCGCCGGCCGAACGGTCCGCCGCGCGCAGCGGGATGCCCCCGAGGTCAAGGCAGTTCAGCAGGTTGGTGTAGCCGACCTCTGCCGCGAGGCTGAACGCCACCACGTCGAAGGCGCGAAGCGGCAGATGGTTCTCCAGGCTGAAGAACGGGATCTGCTGGTCGCGCATGACGGCTTCCATGTCCGGCCAGGGGGCGTAGCCCCGTTCCGCCACGGTCGTCGGCCGCTCGTTGAGGACCTCGTACAGGATCTGCACGCCCTGGTTCGGCTGTCCCACCTCGTACGCGTCCGGATAGACGAGCAGCCACCGGCTGTCGGTCTCCGCATGGTCCTTGCGGACGACGTTGCCCTCCCCGCCGACGTAGCGCGCGGGTTTGCGCACGCTGGTCAGGACCGGCTCCAGCTGGGGCCAGATCGACGGAAATGTCGCGGTAGCGGTCATGGAGTAGGAAGGGGGGAAAGAAATCTGGGGGGCGGCGGCGAAGTGTACCGTGAGCCCCCGTGAGCACCTCCCTGCGCCGGTTGCGCGACAACCCCCAACCGCGCCGGACCGGGTCGCCGCCTCAACCCGGTTCCCGTTCGACGTCCGAGCGCCTGCTCGGCGTGCTCGGGCTGCGTGAACACCCGGTCCCGCCGTGGTTCCCCGCCGTCGCGGGCGCCCTGGTGCTGACGGTGATCGGCGGCTGGGCGGCTGCGTTGGGGTTCATGACGTCCGTACCGTTCACCGGCGACGAGAGCTTCTACACCGACAACGCCGCGGCGATCGCGGGCCTGCTACGTGGCCAGGGTGACGCGGGGGAGGTGGCGCGCGACGTCGTCGCGTACGGGTGGTTCATGCCGGGCACGTCGCTACTGCTGACGCCGCTGTACCTGGTCCTACCGGACGCCGGGCCGGCCGCGGTACGCCTCTACGGCGCGCTGGTGGTCTTCGCCCTGTGGTGGTGGGCGTTGCGGAACGTCGCCCGCACGTTCGGGCCCGCGGGCGCCCTCACCCTGCTCGCCATGCCGAGCCTGACGCCCATCTGGCTGCTGTTCGCCAACACCGCGTGGGGCGATGTGCCAGCGGGGCTGTTGCTGGCCGTCGTGTGCGCGCACACCTATCGGTTGGCCACTGGACTGTTCGCAAAGCGGCCGCTGCGCTGGATCGACGTCGTGGTCCTCGAGGTGGCGATGGCCGCGATGGTCTACCTGCGCGGGAACACCGTCGTGGTCGTGGTGGCGGTCCACGTCTTCCTCGGGGCGCTTGCCGTGATCTCTCGGGACTGGTCACGGCTGCCGCAGCGCATCGCCGCTGTCGGCATCGGTGCGGCGCTCTTCGCGGCGCTGCTCGCCCCGTGGAGCGTCACCGCCAGCCGTGTGCTCGACGGGACCGTCGTGACCACGTCCTCGGCGGCGCTGTCACTGGGGATCACCTTCGGCGACACCGACCGCCTGTGCTTCGGGCCGTGCCCTGAAGGGGGTGTCTGGTACCACGCGGTCCAGTTCTCCCGCGAGCAGGCGCAGC
>DATLGM010000312.1:0-2525 GCA_035540515.1 Egibacteraceae bacterium
GGCGTAGGCTCGGCTGGGTGATCTACCTCGACCACGCCGCCACCACACCGATCGCGCCGGCGGTGCGCGAGGCCATGGCGCCGTACCTCGACGAGGTGTTCGGCAACCCGTCGTCGTCCCACGCCGCCGGCCGCCGCGCCCGCGCCGGCGTCGAGGGTGCCCGCGAGCAGCTCGCGCAGGCGCTCGGCGTCGCCCCGCTCGACGTGATCTTCACCGCCGGCGGCACCGAGGCGGACAACGCCGCCATCAAAGGCATCGCCTGGGCGGCGCGAGAGGCCGGCCGAGGCGCCCACCTGGTCACCACCGCGATCGAGCACCACGCGGTCCTCGACACCATGACGTGGCTGGCGCGCGCCCAGGGTTTCGCGCTCGACGTCGTGCCCGTCGAGGCCGACGGCGTGGTCGACCCGCAGCGGCTGCTCGCTGCCGTCCGGGACGACACGGTGCTGGTCAGCGTCATGGCGGCGAACAACGAGATCGGCACCGTCCAGCCGCTGGCCGAGATCGGGCCGGCGCTGCGGGCGCGAGGGGTGCCGCTGCACACCGATGCCGTCCAGACGTTCGGTCGCGGCGAGCTGGACCTGGACGGCTGGGGGGTGACCACCGCGGCGCTGTCGGCGCACAAGTTCAACGGCCCCAAGGGCGTCGGCGTGCTCGTCTGCCGCCGCGACGCCGGCGTCCAACCGCTGCTGCACGGTGGCGGGCAGGAGCGGGGGATCCGCTCCGGGACCCTCAACGCCGCCGGCATCGTGGGCTGCGGTGCCGCTGCCGAGCTGTCGGCCGCCACCGCCGCGACGGAGATCCCCCGCCTGCGTGCGCTGCGCGACCGGCTGCTGGCGCAGATGCTCGCGGTCGGTGGGGTGTCGTCCAACGGCGATACCGCCCGGCGACTGCCGCACAACGTCAACGTCGCTGTCGAGGGCTGTGACGGCGAGGGGTTGCTGCTCGCGCTCGACGCGGCCGGGCTGTGCGCCTCGACCGGCTCCGCCTGCCAGTCCGGTGCCACCCAACCCAGCCACGTGCTCACCGCCATCGGAGCGCCGACCGACCGTGGCCACGTGCGGCTGACGCTCGGCCGCACGACGACGCAGGCGGACATCGACGCGTCCGCCGACATCTTCGCCGACAGCGTCGCCAAGCTGCGGGCGGCCGGCGGCGCCTTCGTCTGAGGGCGGAAACGGCCCACGGGGCCCGCAATCCCGCGGAAGCGGACCAAGCGGATGACGACATCTGCCTATGGCCGACGCCACCGCCGAGGCCTACCGTCGTCGCGTTCGCCGGCGCGGCCCGGCGGGACGGGGAAAGGGGGACACCATGATCCGCACCGACGCGAGCCAGCACATCGCGGCGCCACCGGAGGTGGTCTTCAGCTACGTCGCGGATGCCGACAAGTACCTGCTGTGGCAGGCACAGGTGACCACGTACACCTACGACGGGGAACCGCGGGTCGGCACCAAGGCGCGCGCCCAGGTCCGGTTCCTGGGCCGGACGATGGACGTCGTGGGCGAGACCACCCAGTGGGACCCGCCCAAGGTCGCCGCGTACACGCTGATCGAGTCGCCACTACCGGCCAGCGGCGCCATCCGGTGCGAGCCGTCGGGTGACGGCTGCGTGGTGACGCAGACGATCGAGGTCACCGCCGGCCTGGGGAACTTCTTCGGCAAGATCGCCGAACCGGTCGTCGTGCGGCTGTACCGCAAGCAGATGGAGACCAACCTGGCGATGCTCAAGGAGCTGGCCGAGGCCGAGGCCGGCACCACCACGACCTGACACACGGCCGGCTACCGGCGGAGCCGCCCCCCGTCCCCGCCGGTAGCCTGGCCGGTCGTGAGCCGCATCCTTGTCGCCATGAGCGGCGGCGTGGACTCGTCCATGGCCGCCGCGCTGCTGTGCGAGCAGGGCCACGACGTGACCGGCGTCCACCTGAAGATGGCGGACACACCCTCGGGCCTGCCCGGCAAGGGGTGCTGCACCCTGGACGACGCGCGCGACGCCCGCCGGGTCGCCGACCTCCTTGGCATCCCGTTCTACGTGTGGGACTTCGCCGAGGCGTTCACTGACCGGGTCGTGGACGACTTCGTCGCCGAGTACGCCGCCGGCCGCACCCCCAACCCGTGCATCCGGTGCAACGAGCGGGTCAAGTACGCCGCGCTGCTGGCACGCGCCGTGGCCATGGGTTTCGACGGCATCGCGACCGGCCACCACGTCCGGCTGCGCCACGACGCCGCCCGCGGCACCCACCACCTGCACCGCGCCGCCGACCCCGGCAAGGACCAGACCTACGTGCTGTACATGGCCACCCAGCAGCAGCTGGCCCGCACGCACTGGCCCGTGGGCGATCACCGCAAGGCCGACCTTCGCGCGATGGCTGCAGACCGAGGGCTGATCACCGCCGCCAAGCCCGACAGCCACGACATCTGCTTCATCCCCTCCGGCGACCTCGGCGCGTTCCTGCGTCCGCGGCTGGGCGCGCGTGCGGGGGAGTTCGTGGGTCCCGGGGGCCAGGTCGTCGGCCGTCATGACGG
>DATLGM010000313.1:0-19331 GCA_035540515.1 Egibacteraceae bacterium
GTGGACAACCGCTCCGCCGTGAGTTTGCTGCCCCGGGGCAGCAAACTCACGGCGGAGCGGTTGTCCACAGCCCCACAAATGTCTGCCCTCAGCAGTCCTGGGCCGGCTGCAGGCTCTGGCCCATGAGAGCCTGGGACGTCGCAGCGGCAATCGCCGCCAAGCAGCACCTGCTGATCACGGCCTGGCAGCTGCGGTCGCTGGCCCTGTCGGACCGTGCCATTCACGCGCGGGTCAAGCAGCAGGGCTGGGAGCGAGCGTGCCGCGGGGTGCTTGGACTCCCCGGCCCGGTGACCCCCCTCAGGCGCCTGGCCTCGGTCGTGCTTGCCCACGCGTGCCCGCAGGGCGCCGAGCTGCGCATCGAGGAGGCGATCGCCCGCGGACTGAGCCATGCCGACGCGGCGGTGGACGCCGCGATGGCCGCCGGTCAGCTGGTCTGCGGCAGATCCGCATTGTGGCTGCACGGCATCGGCGCCTGTCCGAAGAAGTCCTGGATCCGCCTCCCGCGGCGCGCCAGCGTCACGATCAACACCGCCGAGGTCGCCGTCCGGTACGGGCCAGCGACCGGCAGGACCGTCTGGCTCAACGGGCTCCCGGTGGTCGATGTCGAGCAGGCGTTCATGGACGTTGCCGGATGCCCCGACGGCCTCACCCGGCTGAGGCTGCACCATGACCTCACGAAGCTCATCGCGACCGCAATTGCGCGCCGGCTGACGATGCTGGACAAGCTCGACCAGCGAATGGCCGCTGCGCCGCGGTTCGTCGGCGCGCCGGCCCTGCGCAGAGCGATTCAGGATCTCAAGGGAGAGCTGACGCACTCAGCGACGGAGAAGAAAGCCCGGCGCGTCGTCACTCAGATCGCCCGAAAGCACGGTCTCGAGCTGCACCCCGCGCCGTTCGCGGTCTCATTGAATGGCGAGATCGTCGGCGAGGCCGACCTCCCCGTGCTGTCGATCACGCTCGACATCGAGATCGACGGGCCGCATCACCTGCTGCCGCACCAGCAGGAGGGACCGGCTACGTGACCGCCGCATGCGGCGCGCCGGGTGGGAGGTGGAGCGGTTCGGCACCGAGTTGATCGATCTCGACCCACAGAAGTTCGCCGCCGAGGTTGCCGAGTGCGTGCGGGCTCGGCTCGCCCGCATGACTCCGCCGTGAGTTTCCTGCCCCGGGGCAGCAAGCTCACGGCGGAATAGCGGCGGTCCTCGGACGGTGCGCCCTGGCCCCGCGCTCCGAGGGCCGCGGGTCAGACGGCGGGCAGTGCCAACATCCGATCCAGCGCGACCCGCGCCCAGTGGGCGGTGTCGGGGTCGACGCGGATGGGGTTTACGACCCGCCCTTCGACCAGCTCCTCGAGCGCCCACACCAGGTGGGGCAGGTCGATGCGGTTCATCGTCGAGCAGAAGCACACCTTCTCGTTGAGATAGGTGATCGTCTGCTCAGGGTGCTCCTGAGCGAGGCGCCCCACGAGGTTCAGCTCGGTGCCGATCGCCCACTGCGTGCCCGGCGGGGCGTTGCGGACGGCGTTGATGATGAACTCCGTCGAGCCGACCAGATCGGCCATCTCCACGACCTCGTAGCGCACCTCGGGGTGCACGAGGATCTTGACGTCGGGCATCTTCGCGCGGGCCATCTCGACGTGGAACGGCACGAAGGTCCCGTGCACCGAGCAGTGCCCCTTCCACAGGATCACCTTGGCGTCGCGCAGGGCCTGGGGGGCGACGCCGCCGCCCGGCTTGTGCGGGTCGTACACCACGCAGTCGTCCAGCGTCAGGCCCAGCGAGCGCACGGCCGTGTTCCGCCCGAGGTGCTGGTCGGGCAGGAACAGGATCTGCTCGCCGCGTGAGAACGCCCAGCGCATCGCGACCTCGGCGTTCGACGACGTGCAGATCGCGCCGCCGTGGCGGCCGGTGAACGCCTTGATCGCCGCCGAGGAGTTCATGTAGGTGAGGGGGACCACGGAGGTGCAGCCGGCCGCGGCCAGGTCGGCCCACGCCGCCTCGACCTGGCCGATCTCTGCCATGTCGGCCATCGAGCAGCCGGCGGCGAGGTCCGGCAGGATCACCGTGGTGTCGTCCGGCGTGAGGATGTCGGCCGACTCCGCCATGAAGTGCACGCCGCAGAACACCACGTAGGGGGCGCCGTGGGCGGCGGCGTCGCGCGCCAGCTTGAAGCTGTCGCCGCGGACGTCGGCGAACTGGATCACCTCGTCGCGCTGGTAGTGGTGGCCCAGGACGTACACGGAGTCACCTAGGGCTGCCCGGGCGGCGCGGGCGCGCGCGACCAGCGACGGGTCGCCGGGCTCGGGCACCACGCCGGGGCAGACGACGCCCCGCTCGGTCGCCGTGTCCGCCTTGCTGCCGAGGAGCAGCAGGGGGGTGGTGGCGGCGGCGCGAGCCAGGCTCGGTGGTGCGGCGGTGGCGGGCATCGGGACTCCTGCCGGACTTCGTGTACGTTCGACACTAAGTAGGGTACCAGTGGGAACGCCGGCGGTCTCGGCCGTATTCCGAGCCGCCCTACACTCGCCGCGATGCTCGTCGTCGTCGCCCCGGACAAGTTCGCCGGCACCCTGACCGCCGAACAGGCCGCCGAGGCCATCGCGGCCGGGTGGCGCCAAGCCCGCCCCGACGATGAGATCCGTACCGTGCCCATGGCCGACGGGGGACCGGGAACCGCGACATTGGTCGCCCAGTCCGTGGCCGGGGCCCGGTTCCACCAGGCCGAGGTCGCCGACCCGCTGGGGCACGCGGTCACCGCCCGGTGGCTGTCGCTACCCGACGGCCGCGCGCTGATCGAAAGCGCCGAGGCCTGCGGGCTGCATCTGGTCGACCCGGACCGGCGCAGCCCACTGCGGTCCACGACCTACGGGGTCGGCCAGCTGCTGCGCGCTGCCGTCGACACTGGGGCCACCGAGATCATCGTCGGCCTCGGGGGGTCCGCAACCGTGGACGGCGGCGCCGGCATGGCCGGCGCCTGGGGCCACCGCCTGCTGCGCAGCGACGGCAACGGGCTGAAAGTGGGCGCCGAGTATCTCGCCGGCCTGGACCGCATCGTGGCCGCAGCGCCCCCGTCCGTCCCGGTCATCGCCGCGGTCGACGTCGACGCGCCGCTGCTGGGCCCTGACGGTGCCGTGGCGGGGTTCGCCGCGCAGAAGGGCGCGACGCCGCAGGACGTGCCTGCCCTGGAGGCGGGGCTGCGCCACCTGGCGGACATCGCCGAACGCGATCTCACCGGCGGACCCTGGCGAGACCTGCCCGGGGCCGGAGCCGCCGGGGGGCTGGGCTTCGGTCTGGCGGCGTTCGCCGGCGCCCGCCTTGAGCCCGGCGCCGCGATCGTCGCCGAGATGGTCGAGCTGGCGCACGACATCACCGGCGCCGGCGCGGTCGTCACCGGCGAGGGGCGCCTGGACCGGTGGTCGCTGCGAGGCAAGCTGCCCGGCGCGGTTGCCGACCTCGCCCGCCGCCATGGCGTGGGCCTGTACGCAGTGGTGGGGCAGGCCGTGGATGGCGCGGGGGACGCCTTCGACCGCATCGAGGTCCTGGGTGAGGACGGCCTGCGCGACCCCGTACGGCTGGTGATCGAGCGAGCCGCGGCGCTCGCCGCGGCGATCGACCGCGACGACTAGCCCCGGCGGTGCTCTGCCAGGGCGACGGCGGCCGCTGCGGCCACCAGTGCCTGGTCGTCGACGCCCGCCAGGCAGCCGTCGGCCCGTCCGAGCACCACCACGACGTCGGGATCGACGGCGACCACCGCCGCCGCTCGGGCGCGGTAGCCGGCGCACACGGGGCGCGGCTGCTCGGCCGCGACTCGGCACACACCCGTGGTCAGGGCCTGCTGGACCGCCGGCTCGTCGTCGACGAGCAGCTCGTCGCGGATGCCGGGTGGCGCCGGGGTCGTCAGCACGTATCGCCCGCCAGACGCGCGGCGGAACACCAGTGCGTCGGTGGCGCCGACGGCAGTGACCGCTGCGGAGGGTTCGGTGATGACGGGCATAGTTGATGTTTCGGCCATCGGGGGCCCGCCTTGAGTCCGTGCCGGTCGGTGCACCCCCGGGTAGACTCGTCCTCAGTTCCGACGAAGGGTTGAACTCGATGAGCGACGTCACCACCGCCCCCTCGACAGAGTCCGTCGACGATGGCCCGGTGATCCTGACCGACGCTGCCGCTGCCAAGATCACCGAGTTGATCGCGCGCGAGGAGAACGCCGACGAGATCGCGCTGCGCATCGCCGTCCAGCCCGGCGGCTGCTCGGGCATGCGCTACGCACTGTTCTTCGACGACCGGCAGCTCGACGGCGACAAGACCGCCACGATCTCCGGGGTGCCCGTCCGGGTCGACAAGATGTCCGCGCCGTACCTGCGGGGGACCAAGATCGACTGGGTCGACAGCCTGCAGGGCGCCGGCTTCGCGATCGACAACCCGAACGCGCAGAACACCTGCGCTTGCGGCGACAGCTTCCACTAGCGCCGCCACGCACGAAAAAGGGAGCCCCGCCGGGGGCTCCCTTTCTCATGGGCGGTCGGGCTTAACGGCCGCTCTCGTCCAGGTCGATCTCTTCCTTGCGGACCTGCTCGGAGACCGTCTCCTCGTCGGTGACGACGTCCTTGTCGAGGCGGACGCGCTCGACGGGCACGGCCTGCTTCTGCACGACGGGGACCTCCGCGTGCAGCGTGACCTCGTGCTCCTCCTCGGAGATCGCCGGGCCGTCGGTCGCGGAGTCGACGTTCGCGTCGGTGATCGGCTCGCGCTCGATGCGGATCTCCTCACGCTGCACCGGCACCGTCTGGGTGACGTTCTCGGTCACCACGTGCTTGCGCAGGCGCACCCGGCCGGTTTCCTGCTGCGTCGTGCCGACGCGCAGCTGCTCTTCCGACCGGGTCATCGCGTTGTCTGTGGTCGGCCCGGACGTGTCCTGTCCGACGGTTCCCTCGGAGCCACCCTGACCCTCGGGCAGTCCCGTGTCCGAGCCCTTCATCGAGTAGTCCAGGCCGTAGTAGGCGTACAGCTCCTGCTCCTCTGACACCGACAGCTCGCGGTCGGGCTCGATGCTGGGGGCGTCGGTGACCTGATCCTTGGCGAACTGCACGCGAAGGGCGTCCTGCTCGGGCTGGGCGCCCTTGAGCGGAACGAAGTTCGACTTGGTGCCGAACAGGCCGGTGTTCACCAGCGCCCATTCCGGCTGGTTGGTCTGCTCGTCGAGGTAGATCTCCTCAACCTTGCCGACCTTGTCGCTGGCGGGGTCGACGACGGTGCTGCCGCGTAGCTGCTCGAGCATCTGGGTGTCCATAAGGTGTGGTCCCTTTCGTCCGGTTGCGTCCGTGTGCTGCACCGGTACCCGGGCCACCTGGGGGCTAAGGCGAAAAAGAACAAAAACCGACTAAGAACTGCCTACCACCCTGCTCGTCCGGACAGGGGAACGGCGGCTCGCCTGGGTCAGTGCCGCCGGCGGACGACGAACGAGAAGACGCCGGCGTCCTCGTCGGCGCCGACCAGCTCGTGCTTCTTCATGCGGCACCACACGGGGATGTCGACCTTGGCGCCGGGGTCGTCGGACAGCACCACGAGCGTGTCGCCGACGTCCACCCGCGGCATCGTCTTGGCAAGCTCGATCACCGGCACCGGGCACTTCTTGCCCAGGGTGTCCAGGGTGCGCGCGGCGCTGGCTGGGTCGGTGGTGGTCATCGACCGCCCAGGCTAGCCGCGCGCAGACGTCCCACCGCCTGCCCGAAGGCTTCGACGAAGGCGTCGACGTCCTCCTCGGTGACCTCCGGGCCGACCGAGACCCGCACGTGCCCGTGGGTCAGCGCGCCCATCGCGACCAGGACGTGCGACGGTTCACCGGAGGTCGTGGCGCATGAAGATCCCGAGTGCACCGCGAACCCCGCGTCGTCCAGCGCCGACACGAGTGCCTGACCATCGCAGTACAACGCCGAGACTGCCGCGATGTGCGGGGCCGCCGCATCCGGCGCTCCATGGACCTCGACGTCGTCCGCAACCTGCGGCAGTGCCGCGCGCAGCCGGCGTCGCAGGTGGTGGGCGGCGGCGGCGTCGCGCGCCGCCTGCCCCTGCGGGTCGGACGGTGCCAGCTGCAGCAGCGCCTCTGCCATGGCGGCCACGCCCGGCAGGTGCTCCAGTCCGGCGCGGCGCCGCCGTTCACGCTCGTCGCCGCCCAGCAGCGGTCGCAGGCGGGCGCGCGGGGACAGCACCACGGCCCCGATACCCCGCCCGCCGCCGAACTTGGCGCCCGACACAGACACGTAGTCCGCCCCGGTGCTGGCCAGCGTCACGGCCATCCGGCCGGCCGTCTGCGCTGCGTCGACGTGCAGCAGAGCGTCGTGGTCACGGCACAGGCGCGCCACGGCCTCCAGGGGCTGGACCGTCCCCACTTCATGGCTGGCGTGGATGCAGCTGACCAGCGCGGCGCCCCGGCGCAGCTGGTCCGCGAGGGCGTCGAGGTCAACGACGCCGTGGCGGTCCACCGGGATGCGGACGTGCTCGACACCGGCGTGATCTGCCGCCCACAGCACCGCGGAGTGCTCAACCGCCGAGGACAGGATCCGCGCCGGCCGGGTGCGGTTGGCGGCGACGGCACCCTGAACCGCCAGATGGACGGCCTCGGTCCCACCCGAGGTCATCACCAGGCGCTCCGGGTCGCCGCCGAAGGCCGCCGCGATCGCGGTCCGGGCCGACTCGAGCAGGTCGCGTGCGCGCCGTCCCGGCCCGTGGTTGCGCATCGGGTCGGCGGCGACCGATTCGGCCACCGTCACGTACGTCTGCAGCGCCGCGGGGTGCCACGGGGCGGCGGAGGCGTGGTCGAGGTAGACGATGGCGCATTATGAGGGCGGGCAGGTCGTCGGGACGCGAAGGCGGCACTACGATGGCGAGCGTTTGGCCTACGACGACAGTGGGATCCATGGGGACGAAGACGGTCCAGCGGCTGGATCAGGTGACGATCCGCTTCGCAGGCGACTCGGGCGACGGCATGCAGCTGACCGGCGACCGCTTCACCAGCGTGACAGCGCAGGTCGGCAACGACCTCGCGACGCTGCCGGACTTCCCGGCGGAGATCCGTGCGCCCGCCGGCTCGCTGCCCGGCGTGTCGGGGTTCCAACTGCACTTCGCCGACCACGACATCCTCACGCCGGGCGACGCCCCCGACGTGCTGGTGGCCATGAACCCGGCGGCGCTGCGGACCAACCTCGACGACCTGACACCGGGTGGGACGCTCGTCGTCAACAGCGACGCCTTCACCCGAGGCAACCTCAAGAAGGCGCACTACGACAGCAACCCGCTGGAGGACGACACCCTCTCGGAGTACCGCGTCTTCCAGGTGCCGATCACGACGCTGACCGTCGGGGCGCTGGAGGACCACCCGCTGTCGTCGAAGGACAAGCAGCGGGCCAAGAACATGTTCGCCCTGGGGCTGATGTCGTGGATGTACTCACGGCCGCTGGAGCCCACCGAGGAGTGGGTCCGCACCAAGTTCAAGCGGCATCCGGAGATCGCCGACGGCAACATCACCGCGTTGCGGGCGGGGTGGGCGTTCGGCGAGACCACGGAGATGTTCACCCACACCTACGAGGTCGCACCCGCGACCCTGCCGCCTGGCCGGTACCGCCAGATCACCGGCAACCAGGCGCTGGCCTACGGACTGGTCGCCGCGGGTGTGCGCAGCGGCCTGCCGGTGTTCTTGGGCAGCTACCCGATCACGCCCGCCTCGGACATCCTCCATGAGCTGTCCAAGCACAAGAACTTCGGCGTGCGCACCTTCCAGGCGGAGGACGAGATCAGCGCCATCGGCGCCGCGCTCGGCGCCTCGTTCGCCGGCAACCTCGCCGTGACGACCACCTCTGGTCCGGGTGTGGCGCTCAAAGGTGAGACCATCGGCCTTGCCGTGTCCGTCGAGCTCCCCCTGCTGATCGTCAACATCCAGCGGGGCGGCCCGTCGACGGGCCTGCCGACGAAGACCGAGCAAAGCGACCTGCTGCAGGCGATGTACGGCCGCAACGGCGAAGCGCCTGTGCCCATTGTCGCCGCGAGCGCACCAGGCGACTGCTTCGACGCGGCGCTGGAGGCCGCGCGCATCGCGATCCGCTACCGCACGCCCGTGATGCTGCTGTCCGACGGCTACCTGGCCAACGGCGCAGAGCCGTGGCGGCTGCCCGAGGTCGACGACCTGCCCGACCTCGCCGCCGAGGTCCGCTTCGCCGATGCGCCCAACGCCGGCGACGAGTTCTGGCCCTTCCAGCGCGATCCGGTCACGCTCGCCCGGCCGTGGGCGATCCCCGGCACGGCAGGACTGGAGCACCGCATCGGCGGGCTGGAGAAGGCGGATGGCAAAGGCGGGATCTCCTACGACCCGGACAACCACCACCGGATGACCGAGCTGCGGGCGGCCAAGGTTGCCGGCATCGCGGCGGACATCCCCCCGCTGACCGTGGACGGCGACGAGGGCGCCGAGCTGCTGGTGATCGGCTGGGGGTCGACCTACGGACCGATCCGCGCCGCGGTGCGCCGTGTCCGCAAGCGCGGCTACAAGGTCGCTCGCGCCCACCTACGCCACCTCAACCCCTTCCCGGCCAACACCGGCGAGGTGGTCAGCCAGTTCGGCAAGGTCTTGGTCCCGGAGATGAACATGGGGCAGCTGCGACTGCTGCTGCGGGGCACCTTCCTGGTCGACGCGCAGGGCTACAACCGGGTCGCCGGCCTGCCGTTCACGACCGCGGAGCTGGAAGAAGCGATCATCAGCTGCATCGAGTCGACCACGCCGGGTAACGGGTCCGGCAACGGAGCGGTGACATGACCACCCTGAAGCGCAAGGACTTCGCCACCGACCAGGAGGTCCGGTGGTGCCCCGGGTGCGGTGACTACTCGATCCTGGCCAACGTGCAGGGTGTGATGCCCGACCTGGGCATGCCGCGCGAGAAGATCGTCTTCGTGTCCGGCATCGGGTGCTCGAGCCGGTTTCCGTACTACATGAACACCTACGGGTTCCACTCGATCCACGGCCGTGCGCCCGCGATCGCGACCGGCATCAGCGCCACGCGACCTGACCTGAAGGTCTTTGTGATCACGGGCGACGGCGACGGTTTGTCGATCGGCGGCAACCACCTGATCCACGCGATGCGGCGCAACGCCAACCTGACCATCGTGCTGTTCAACAACCAGATCTACGGGCTGACCAAGGGCCAGTACAGCCCCACGTCGGAGGTCGGCAAGGTCACGAAGTCCACGCCGTCGGGCTCGCTGGACTATCCCTTCAACCCCGTCAGCGTCGCGCTGGGCGCCGAGGCGACGTTCGTGGCCCGTTCCATCGACACCGAGCGCGAGCACCTGTCGCGCATGGTCGAGCTGGCCGCCCGCCACGAGGGCACCTCGTTCATCGAGGTGTACCAGAACTGCAACATCTTCAATGACGGCGCGTTCGACATCCTCAAGGACGCGCCCGAGGCCAACCAGATTCGCCTCGAGCACGGCCAGCCGATCCGGTTCGGCAACGACCACGAACGGGGCGTGTACCTGCGTCCGGACGGGATGCTCGAGCTGGTCGCCGTGGCCGACGTCGGCGAAGAGAACATCCTCGTCCACGACGCGCACCGCGAGGACCCGGCGCTGGCGTTCATGCTGTCGCGCTTGGCGCACACGCCGCACGGTCCCACGCCCATCGGGTTGTTCCGGCAGGTGTCTCGACCGGTGTACGGCCTGGAGATGGAGCGTCAGGTCGACGCTGCCGTACAGCAGAAAGGCGAAGGCGACCTGGCGAAGCTGATCGCCGGACCGGACCCGTGGGAGGTAGGCGCGCCTACAGCGGGGTAATGGACGGCGGGGGCCGTCCAAAGGAACCGTGTGCTCGTCCTCGCCGCATTCGACACCCACAGCCTCGTCTACACCGTTGCGGGCATCGCCGCTCTCGCCGGCGCGCTGATCCCGCGCGTGGCGCGGGAGCGACCGATCACCACCCCCGCGGTCTGCCTGGGTCTGGGGTTGGTGCTGTTCTCCCTCCCCCTGCCGATCGATGCGCCCGACCCGCTGGCCTTCCCCGACTGGGCGGAGTACCTCACCGAGCTGGGAGTCATCGTGTCGCTGATGGGCGCCGGCCTGAAGCTGGACCGTCCCTTGGGGTGGCAGACGTGGCGTTCAACGTGGCGGCTGCTGGCGATCACGATGCCCCTGACCATCGTCGGGACCGCGGTGCTGGGATGGTGGATGGTGGGGCTGGCACCGGCCGCCGCGATGCTTCTGGGTGCCGCACTTGCGCCGACGGACCCCGTCTTGGCATCCGACGTGCAGGTCGGTCCGCCTGGCGAAGCCCTCGAGGACATCGACGACCCGCGCGACGCCGAGGAGGAGGTCCGCTTCGCCCTGACCTCCGAGGCCGGGCTGAACGACGCGCTGGCCTTTCCGTTCACCAATGCCGCAATTGCGCTGGCCGTCGTGGGAACCGACGTCGACCGCTGGATCGTCGAATGGTTCGCGGTGGACGTGCTGTACAAGATCGCCGGCGGCCTGCTGGTGGGCATCGTCGTGGGCCGGCTGCTGGGGCGGTTGGTGTTCCGGGCGGGGGAACGCGTCGCGCTGGCGCGTGCCGGCGAGGGCTTCGTCGCGCTGGCCGCAACGTTCTTGGCCTACGGCATCGCCGAGGACCTCGGCGCGTACGGGTTCGTCGCGGTCTTCGTCACCGCCGTGACCTTGCGCCACTACGAACACGGCCACGAGTACCACTCGACTCTGCACGACTTCGCAGAGCAGACCGAGCGGCTGCTGATGATCGGTTTGGTCATCATGCTCGGCGGTGCCGTGGCCGGCGGCATCCTGGGGCACCTCACCTCAGGCGGCGTCGTCCTGGCCGCCGTCTTCCTGTTCGTGCTCCGTCCGGCCACCGCCTGGGTCGCGCTTCCTCGTCCCACGCCGTGGGAGGACCGCGCCGCGATCTCGTTCTTCGGCATCCGCGGGATCGGCTCCCTGTACTACCTGTCCTATGCGCTCAACAACGCCCCGTTCGGACAGCAGCAACAGCTGTGGTCCGTCGTCGCACTGGTGCTCGTCGCATCGATCGTGCTGCACGGCATCTCGGTGACGCCGGCCATGCGTGCGCTGGACCGCCGGCGCTCCCGGACGCCGGCCCGGACGGTCGGCTGACTTCGTCGATGCGGCGGTCGATGGCATCATGCGCCACCGCACACCACCCACAGGAGCAGCTGTGCGCGTCCTCCTCGTCAACGACAACCAGCGCATCTCCCTGGCCGTCTCCACGGCGCTCATCGGAGATCCCGAAGCCGACGTCTTCGAGGTCAGGACCCCCCAGCGCGCTGTCGCGCTGCTCGACGACGGTGAGCACGTCGACGTGGTCGTCGGCGACGCCGACACCGCGCCGACCGGTGGGTTCTACCTGGCACGCGAGATCAAGGCGCGGGTGCAGATGGGCCGCGACATGCCCCCCGTGGTGCTGCTCATCGCCCGCGAGCAGGACCGGTTCCTGTCGAACTGGGCGCAGGCGGACGCCTACGTGATCAAGCCGGTCGACGCGTTCGACTTGCGCAAGGTGCTCGAGGCCGTGGTCGCCGGCGACGAGCTGCCGGCGCTGCCAGGCGTAGGCGGGGAGCCGACACCGTCCCTGTTGGACATCCCCGGCGAGGACCATGAGGCCGAGCTGAACCCCTCGGCCGGAGGGCTCCCGTCGGGCACGGGTTGACCGCGCCGCGCTGGCCCGAGGTCCTGACGCGGCTGGTCCGCGGCCAGGACCTCGACGATGCCACCACCGCATCCGTGATGACCACCATCATGGAAGGCGCGGCCACGCCCGTGCAGATCGCCGGGTTCTTGATGTCGCTGCGTGCAAAGGGTGAGACCGCCGCGGAGATCGCCGGTCTGGTGCGCGGCATGCGCCACTTCGCCTTGACGGTCGACCCTGGCGTACCGGTGGTCGACACGTGCGGCACCGGCGGCGACCGTGCCGGGACGTTCAACGTTTCGACGCTGTCCGCGGTGGTCGCCGCGGCGGCGGGCGCGACGGTCGCCAAGCACGGCAACCGCGCAGCCAGCGGCGAGTGCGGGTCCGCCGACCTGCTCGAAGCCTGGGGCGTGGTCATCGACCTGCCCCCCGACGCCGTCCGGCGGTGCATCACCGAGGTCGGGATCGGGTTCTGCTTCGCGCCCACCTTCCATCCCGCCATGCGCCACGCGATGGTCGCGCGCCGTGAGCTGGGTGTCCCCACCGTGTTCAACTTCCTGGGACCGTTGACCAACCCCGCCGCGGCGCAACACCAGACGATCGGCGTGAGCGACCCGGGCATGGCGCCGAAGATGGCCGAGGTCCTGGCGCGGCTGGGCACCGCACACGCGCTGGTCTTCCACGGTGCCGACGGGCTGGACGAGCTGACCACCACGGGCCCCTCCCACGTGTGGGAGATCCGCGCTGGACAGGTCGACCAGTACGAGTTCGACCCGATGACGGTGGGCCTGCCACGCGCCACCGTGGCCGACCTGCAGGGCGGGGATGTCGACGACAACCGCCGCATCGCCGACGCCGTGCTCGCCGGTGAGGCCGGTCCGCGCCGCGACATCGTCGTGCTCGGCGCCGCGGCCGCGCTGATTGCGGCCGACCACGCCGTGGACTGGGAGACGGGTCTGGCCCAGGCCGGCGAGGCGATCGACGCGGGGCGGGCGGCGGCGCTGGTCCACCGATGGGTCGAGGTGTCCCAAGAGCTGGCGAGAGGCTGACGCGTGGATCCGCTGACCGAGCACGAGCTGCTGGTCTTCTGGGTCCAGCTGCTCATCCTCGTGGCTGTTGCCCGCGGTCTCGGCGGGCTCATGCGCCGGGTCGGCCAGCCTGCCGTCATCGGGGAGCTTGCGGCCGGACTGTTGCTCGGCCCGACAGTGCTCGGCCGCGTCGCTCCAGAGGTGTTCGTGTGGTTGTTCCCGGGACAGCCCGTGAGCAACGGCCTGCTGCTGGGCGTCGCCTGGATCGGCGTCGCACTGCTGCTGATCGTGACCGGGTTCGAGACCGACCTTCGCCTGTTGGCGCGGCTGGGACGGTCGTCGCTGACCGTCTCGGTCGGCAGTCTGCTCGTGCCGCTGGGGATGGGCTTCGCGCTGGGCACCATGCTGCCGGAGGTCTTCTACGGCGATAACGCCACCGACGTCACCTTCGCGGCGTTCATCGGAGTGGCGTTGTCGATCTCCGCCCTGCCGGTGGTCGCCAAGATCTTGATGGACATGAACCTCATGCGGCGCAACATCGGCCAGGTGATCGTCGCCGCGGGCATGGCCAACGACCTCATCGGATGGATCCTGCTGGGCACGATCGCCGGCGTCGTCGCCAGCGGCGAGGTGGCGCTGGGCCGCCTCGGCCTGACGGTGGTCGCGATGGCGCTGTTCATCGCGCTGATGCTCACCGTTGGCCAGCGGCTGACCGACGCCGCACTGCGCCGCGCGCGGCAGACCGACACGCGGGTCCTGTCGGGGTTCACCGTTGCGATCGTGCTGGCGCTGGCCGCCGGGGCCCTGACCCAGGCGCTGGGCGTCGAGGCGGTGCTGGGCGCCTTCATCGCCGGGATCGTGCTGTCGCGGTCTCGATACCTGTCCCGCGAGGTGACCCACACCCTCGAGGTGATGACCCACTCGTTCTTCGCCCCGGTGTTCTTCGCCACCGCCGGGCTGTTCGTGGACCTGGGGTTGCTCGCCGACCCGGTGACGCTGTTCTGGGCGGTCGTGGTCGTCGCCGTCGCCGCCGTCGCGAAGCTTGTCGGATCGTTCATCGGCGCTCGGGCCGGCGGCATGACGTCAATGGAGGGCCTGGCCATCGGTGTGGGCCTCAACGCCCGCGGGGCGGTCGAGATCGTCATCGCCACCGTGGGCCTGGGCCTGGGTGTGCTCAACGGCAGGTCCTACACGGTGGTGGTGGTGCTGGCGATGGCCACCTCGATGATGGCGCCGCCGTTGCTGCGCCTGGCACTGCGCAGCGTGCGCACCGGTGGCGAGGAGACCGCACGGCTCGAGCGTGAAGCCGTCCTGCAGGCCAGCGTCATCGCCCGCACCGACACCGCGCTGCTGCCCACCCGTGGCGGTGCCAACTCCGTGCTGGCCGCACGTCTGCTGGAGGTGTCGCTGCAGCCCGATGCACAGGTCACGGTGCTGACCGTCCACGGACCAGACGAACCCGACGCGCACGAGCGCGCTGAACGCTCCGCCGCCGAGGCGGGGGAGCGGTTCGCCGGACGCAAGACCGACCGTCAGGACGTCATCGCCCAAGACGCCGCCGAGGCCATCTGCCGTGAGGCGGCGCTGGGGTACGGACTCGTCGCGGTCGGCATGACCGAGGGCTACGCCGGCGGGCACACCATGTCACCCGTGCTGCAGGGGCTGTTGAGCAGGTGCGCGACGCCCATCCTGTTGGTCAAGGGCGGCGCCGGCCTCGATCCCCACAGCGCGGACCTGCCGTTTCGGCGGATCATGGTGCCGGCGACCGGGACCAAGGTCGGCAAGGCCGCGCAGGAGATCGCGTACACCCTGGCCAGCCGGTTGGACGCCGAGGTCGACGTCGTCCACGTCGTCAGCCGCCCCGACAAGCTGCCCGAGCCCACACCCGTGCTGGTCATCGACGGCGCAGAGCCGGCGTCCGGCATGCTGGACGAGGCGGAGGTGCTGGCCGCGAAGTTCGGTCGCGCCGTCAACCCGATGACCCGCAACGGCCCGTCGGTCGGGATGGAGCTCGCGCTGACCGCGGAGGAAACCGGCGCCGACGCGCTGGTGCTCGGCGCCAAGGTCCGTTCCTACTCCGGCCGGCCCTTCTTGGGCCACGGTATCGAGTACCTGCTCGAACACGCGCGACAGACCGTCATCGTGGTGGTCTTCCCGGCCGAGGTCGCGGAGTAGGCCTACCGGCGTCGTGCCGCTCAGACGCCCTCGGCGTCGGCGAACCCGATCCCCCACATGCGGTCGAGGTCGCTGGTGGAGAACGCCTGGAACGCGATCATCGTGTGGCTGCCGGTCACCCCAGGGACCTTGGCGATCCGTCCGGTGACCACCTCGGCGATCTGGTCGTGCCGCGACACCCGGACCAGCGCGACCAGCTCCCAGTCACCAGTCACGGAGTAGACCTCGGAGACCATGTCGATGTCGGCGATCGCCTGGGCGGTCTCCGGGATGGCGTGGACGTCGACGTGCAACAAGACGATGGCGGTGATCACGCGTCGAGCCTACCGGTCACGCCGTCGCCGCCGTGGCGGCGGCACGCCGGCGCTTCGCGCCGAGCTCGCTGGCGGGGCGACCGGCGGAACGGTGGGCCCGGCTCAGCCGCGTGTGGGTCGCCTCGAGGTCCCGGCCTCCCGCCACCTCGGACACGCAGAGGCCGTCGACGTGGTGCACGACGGCGCCGCGCCCGTGCGCCCATCGGGCGACGACGTCGACCTCTTCGGTCCGCTCGGCCGGCGGCTCAGCGGGCGTACCGCTGTGCTGGAAGACCAGCCGGCGTGCCGCCGCCTCGGCGTCCGCCGCCGGCGCTGACTCCGCGTGGACCAGCCGGCCGTGGCGCACGACGGCGACCTCGACGCCATCGCCGGCAGGCCGGGAGACGACCAGCAGCGATGCCGTTGCGACGGCGTCCGCCTGCCGTTGGCTGCGCACCGCCGTGACGATCGTCCGCAACCGGTCGCGCGCCGCGGCTGCCTCCTCGAACCGCCCCGCCGCCGCCAGCCGTGTCATCCGGCGGGAGATGACCGCGGCGATGGGACGCAGGTCACCGGTGAACGCCGCGGCCACCGGCGCCACCACCTCGGCGTAGGCGTCGGGGTCGATGCTGCCGTCACAGGGCGCGGGGCACCGGCCCATGGGTGCCAGCGCGCAAGCGCTGAAGGAGGTCTTGACCGTGATCCGCGGGGTGCACCGGCGGATCGGCACCGCCTCCTGCACCGCCTCGACGACCCGGTCGGCGACCGATCGCGACGCGAGCGGACCGAGGAACGGCGAGCCGTCGGTCGGTGCGGCACGCACGATCGACAGCCGGGGAAAGCGCTCGCGGGTCAACCGGACGTACAGCCGTCGCTCGGGGTGCTTTGAGCGCCGGTTGAACCGCGGTCGGTGCTTGTGGATGAGCCGAACCTCGCGCACCGCCGCCTCCAGCGGGGTGGCGCAGACGCGATGGTCGACCGCGTCGACCTCCTTCATCATCTGGACGATCTTGCGCCGCTCGTCGTTGCCGAAGTAGCTGCGCACCCGCGAGCGCAGGTCGGTCGCCTTGCCGACGTACAGCACCTCGCCGGACGCGGACCGGAAGGCGTAGACGCCTGGGCGGTCCGGAAGGCCGTCGGCCAACCGCCGCCGGCTGGCGAAGACCGGTGCGCTGCCGGCCCTGCTGAAGCCGATGAGGTCTTCCAGCGTCACCACCCCGAACGAGCCGGCGCGTTCGAGCAGCCCGGAGAAGACCTCCACCGTCGCCCTGGCGTCCGCCAGCGCCCGGTGCGTCGGCAGGGTCGTGCATCCGAAGAACTGCGCCAGCGTCGCCAGCTTGCAGTTGCGGACCTCCTCGGCGACCAGACGGCGGGCGAGCCCGGCGGTGCACACCACCGGGTTGTCCAGCCGCGGATACGCCAGGCGCTGCAGGCCGGCGTTGAGGAACCCGGTGTCGAACCGAGCGTTGTGCGCGACGAGCACGGTGCCACGGCAGAACTCCAGAAAGGTCGGCAGGACCGCCTCCACCGGGGGGCGGGCCGCCACCATCGCGTCGGTGATGCCGGTCAGGGCGCTGATCGACCGGGGGATCGGCTGGCCGGGGTCGACCAGGGACTGGAACTCGCCCAGGATCTCGCCGGCGCGGGTCTTGACCGCTCCGAACTCGGTGATCCGGCAGTCCGCCGGCGACCCGCCCGTGGTCTCGAGGTCCACGACCACGAACGTGACCTCGTGCAGAGGGACGCCGAGGTCGGTGAAGGACGGTTGGTGCCACGCGGCAGACATGGCCGGGCAGCATAGCGAACAGGTGTTCGAAAGTACCGTCAGGCGGCGCGTGCCGCTTGGCGACGCTGCCGGTCCTCGCGCCGGAAGATGCGCCGGCGCGCCTTGTCCGGCGTACCGCCCCAGACGCCGTGGGCCTCCCGGCCGCTCATCGCCGCGTCGTGGCACGGCTGGCGGACCGGACAGGTGGCGCACACCGCCAGTGCCGCGGAGCGGTCCTGCGGTCGCTCGGAGTAGAACAGCTCGACGTCCAACCCCCGGCAGGCCGCGCGGTCGTACCACTGCGTCACGGTCTCACCTCCCCGCACGCAAAACGACAGGCGCCTCCCGACAGTTCCCGGGGATCTACCATCCGCGCGATGGAACGCGTGACCGCCGAGACCCAGGGCTGGATCACCACGGTGACCCTGCGGCGCCCGGAGGCTCTCAACGCCCTGGACGCCATGATGACCGCCGAGCTGACCGGTGTGCTGCACGACCTGCAGCACGACGACGCAACCCGCGTCATCGTGCTCACCGGAGAGGGTCGGGGGTTCTGCGCCGGCGCGGACCTTTCCGGCGTCGCCGACCTCGCCGGCAGCGCCCCGACGCCGGCGCAGCTGCGCCAGCTGACCCGTCGTGACGCCGCCCGCCTGGCACGCACGCTGTACGAGACCGAGAAACCGATCGTCGCCGCCGTCAACGGCCCAGCCGCCGGCGCCGGCGCGGCGATCGCCGTGTCCGCCGACGTCACCGTCATGGCTGACACGGCGATGCTGTCGTTTCTGTTCGTCGAGCGCGGCCTGGTGCCCGACTACGGCGCGACCTGGCTGTTGCCGCGCCTGGTCGGGCTCCGCACGGCGCGCCGCCTCTGCCTGTTCGGTGAGCGACTGCGGGCCGACGAGGCGCTGCGTCTGGGACTGGTGGACGGTGTCGTGCCGCATGAGCAGCTGCTCGACGAGGCGCTCGGCGTCGCGCAGCGGCTGGTCGACGGGCCCGGCGTGGCGTTGGGGCTGACCAAGCGGCTGCTGGCCGAGGCGTTCGACAGCGACCACGCCTCGGCGATCGATCGCGAGTTCACCGCGCAATCGATCTGTCTGACGACCGAGGACGCGGTCGAGGGGATGACCGCATTCCTGCAGAAGCGGTCTCCGCAGTTCCGCTGGCGCTGATGTGCACCGGCGCCGGAGTCGGGAAGACTGGTATCGCACCGGACCGCAACCACAGGATGACCTGACGTGGCAACGCCCAGCACCACCCCACCCGCCTACCCGGACCGAGACCGCAACGAGGAGGGTCGGCCTGAGAACGCACGACCGCGTGACCGCTTCGGGGCGCCCCTGCCGCGGGGCAGCGTCGACGAGCTGGCCCACCGGCAAGAGCCCGAGGACGTCGTCGACTCCGCCGCTGCGGCGCTGACCGAGGCCGTCAGGTTGTTCGATGAGCAGCGCTTCTTCGAAGCCCACGAGTTCCTCGAGTACGTGTGGAAGTCCGACGAGATCGACGCGGCCGACCGCGACTTCTGGAAGGGCGTGACACAGGTGGCGGTCGGGTCCTGTCACGTCCAGCGTGGCAACGACGTGGGTGCGGCGACGCTGCTGCGGCGCGCGGCCGACTACTTGCAGCCGTACCCGGCGGTGCACCACGGCGTCGACGCGGCGACGCTGCGGGACAAGGCGCGAGTGCTGGCCGAGCAGGTCGAGCGCGAAGGCGCGTCGCCCGACCGGTCCTTCTTCCCCTTCCCCCGCGCATGACCACGCCGGTCGGCCTGACGCCTGGCACCCGCTGGCGGTGCGACGCGTGCGGCAACCTCACCCGGTTCGACGTCGAGACGACCGAACGCGTGCGGCGCTTCTGGCATCTCGACCTCGCCGGCCAAGGGCGTGTCGAGGAGGAGCAGGTCAGCGAGGTGCAGCTGCACGCCGTGGTCTGCCGGTGGTGCGGTTCTCGAGATGCGGTGCAGGTCGTCGACGTCCCGCACGGCTCCGTCGCGGGGGAAGGACCTGTCTCACCCTCCGCGTAGCGTCGCCGGTACCCACTCATGGAGGAACCGGGATGCTCATCGACTGCGGCGACTGCGCCATGAAGCACACCAGCGCATGCGACGACTGCGTCGTCACGTTCTTGCTCGACCGACCCCCCGGCGCGATCGTGTTCGACGTCGCCGAGGAGCGGGCCCTGCGTGTCCTTTCCGACGAAGGACTCGCACCCGGCAGCCGGTTCGAGCCGCTGTCCGGCGCGGGCTGAACCGACGCGGTGCTTGCCCCGGGAGGCGCCGGTTGTGAACAATGCCCCACAACCGGCTGGCGGGAGGACCGTGATCGAGCTGCAGCTGGTCGGCTACACGGCCGACCTGGAGTACCTGGTCTTCACCGACGCCGCGTCCGGCGTGAGCCGCTACAAGGC
>DATLGM010000314.1:0-1760 GCA_035540515.1 Egibacteraceae bacterium
GTCTGGAAGGGTGCGTCGCTGTTGACCGTGGTGGTGCTCGCCACGGTCACCGCCGCGCTGCTGCGGCTGGCCGGCCTGCCGTAACCGCGAGGCCGGCAGGACGCATGCGTCGGCGGGGCGGCCGCCCGCGCGGCCGCCCCGACCGGTTGCCCTACTGCTGCTCGTTGACGTCGACCGTCTGGCCTTCACCGCCGCCGACGGCGATCTCGACCTTGTGCGGCCGGCGCTCCGGCGGTGCCGGCACCGCCAGCTCCAAGACGCCATCTTCGAACCGGGCACTGATCGCCGACGGGTCGGTGCCCTCGGGCAGCGACAGGCTGCGCTCGAAGCGGCCGACGAACCGCTCACGGTGGATCCAGGCGTCGTCCGCGACGTTGCCGTCCAGCTTGCGCTCGCCGCTGATGGTCAGCAACCCGTCGTTGACCGACACGTCGACGTCGCCGGGCCGCATACCGGCCAACTCCAGCCGGACCGTCAGCCCCTCGGACGTGCGGAAGACGTCCATCGGCGGGATGTACGTCTCGGCGCGCCGGGTTGTGCGCCCCAGCAGGTTGTTGACGTCGCGCTGGAGCATCGCCAGCTCTCCCCACGGATCCCATCGCACTGTCGCCATCGTGTCCTCCTCTCATCGAATGACCGACAGAAAGATCTGAGCGTTACGCACTCAGTATATCGCACTGCACAAGGGTGTAATCAAGAGCGTACGCTTGAATCCCCTGGGTTCTCGGCCGCCCGATGAGTCAGCGGTTGATCACCGGTCCACCGCGGTAGATCCTGCGAGGCAGGCGCCCGCAGGGCGCGACAAAGAGAGGTCGCCATGCGCACGATGTGGAAGGGCTCGCTGTCCTTCGGGCTGGTGACGATCCCAGTCCGCCTGTACCCGGCGACCGACGAGAAGTCCGTGTCGTTCAACCAGCTGCGGCGCTCGGATCACAGCCGCATCGGCTACCAGCGGGTCGCCAAGGCCGACGGGGAAGAGGTCGCCTACGACGAGATCGTCAAGGGCTACGAGTACGAGCCGGACCGCTACGTCGTGTTCGAGCCCGGCGAGCTCGACGCGCTCAAGCCGGCATCGAGCCGCACGATCGAGATCCTGCAGTTCGTGCCGCTGGACCAGATCGATCCGATCTACTTCCAGCGCTCGTACTACCTGGCGCCCGAGGTGGTCGGCGCCAAGGCGTACGCGCTGCTGTCACGGGCCATGCGGGACAAGTCGTCGGTCGCGATCTGCAAGATCACCTTGAGGGACAAGGAGCACCTGGCCACGCTGCGGCTGCGGGGCGACGTGTTCGTGCTCGAGACCATGTACTGGCCTGACGAGATCCGTGAGCTGTCGCTGTCCGACGTCGACATCGACGAGGTTCCCGAGCTGCGGCCGCAAGAGGTCGCCATGGCCGAGGCCCTCATCGAGAACCTCACCGAGGACTTCGATCCCACGGCGTACACCGACACCTACCGCCTGCAGGTCCTCGAAGCGGTCCAGGCCAAGGTGGCCGGCCAGGAGATCACCGTCGTGGACGACGCCGGCGAGCCAGCCGGCGTGGTCGACCTGATGGAGGCGCTGCGACAGTCCGTGGAGGCATCGCGCAACCGCCCGGCCGACGATGCGGGCACCGAGGAGGACACCACCAAGGTGAAGAAGCCACGGTCGCGCAAGAAGGCGTCGTGAACCGGCGGGGCGCCACGGTCCTGCAACTGCCGGCGGCGCTGCTGTTGGCGTTCATCATCGTCCCGCTGGCTGAGCTGTGGGTCATCATCCG
>DATLGM010000315.1:0-13467 GCA_035540515.1 Egibacteraceae bacterium
ATCGTCACCGGACCCGACGCCGCCGTGCCCGTGTTCGACACCACGAACCGATAGAAGAACGACCCGTTAGGCGCCACCGACGTCACCGGATCACCGTTGCCGTCCACCGCCGACTTGGTCAGATCCAACGCCGGCGCACACAGGACCGTCACGTCCACCGGGTCACTGTTGTCGCTGAAGCCACCGGTTGCCGTCGCTCCAGCCGTGTTCGTGAGCAGGCCGCAGGTACCCGAGGTGGCCACGACCGGGATGTCGATCGTACGGGTGGATCCGGGCGTGAGGGTGCCGAGGTTGCACGTCACGGTTCGTCCGGAGACTGAGCAACCGGCCGGGGGCGTGGTGATCGTCCCGACCGTCAGTCCCACCGGGACGGTGTCGGTCATGACGACGCTGGTCGCGTCCTTCAATCCTGTATTCGTCACCTGGACCCGGTACAGGAACGACCCGCCGTGCGGGACCGTGGTGATGTTCTGCGTGTCCGCCGCGTTGCGCGCCACCTTGGTGACCGTCAGCTCCGGGACCAGGAAGTCCTGGATCCTCAGGATCGGCACGGTCTGGTTACCGGTGTTGATCGTGTCGTCGTCGTCGTCGGCGGTGGCGCCGGCCAGGGCAGAGTGGACGTTGCCGTTGGCGTCGTCGGGGACGGTGTCCTGCAGCACGACCCACACCTGCACGACAGCCTTGTCGTTCGGGTTCAGGTGGTCGACGTGGATTCGTCCGCGGAAGGTGTTGGCAGGCGCGGCCACCGACGACACGGATTCCACCGCCGCGTTCGCAGCGGTGTTCGCCGGGTCGCTGGTGTCGACGAAGGCGCAGTAGACGTGGTGGGACGCGTCGTAGCCGAAGGCCCGGTTGGAGCTGGTCGTCGTCGCCCACTCACCGACGAACTTGACACCGTTGTCGGCAGGAGCGCCGCTCTTGGCGTCCACGAGGACCTCGAACACGACGATCTGGCCGAGGTCGAGCGTGGGCGGGGCCAGCGACGTCAGGGCGGTGCCGTACTTGGCGCCGGCGAACGGCGAGGACCGGCGGCCCTGCCCCGGGCAGGCCTGCATGGACGGCTTGCGCTTGTCGTACAGGTTGGGGTTGGCGGCCTTCCACGTAACGGAGTACTGGCCGCCCTGACCGGTCACCGGCGTGGGGCCGGTGTGGCTCATGATCGAGACGCCGCTGTCGGTCGAGGAGGTCGTGCCGGCGGTCGAGGTCTTCGTCGACGACGTCGATGTCGTGGTGTCGACGTTCTTCTGCTCCGTCTTCTCCACCGGCTCTTGCACAGACTCCTGGACGGGCGGCTCGGTCGAGGGCGCCTCGGTCGGCGCGGCCTCGGTGGGCTCCTCCGTCGGAGCTTCCGTGGGCTCCGCGCCGGCGGTGGTCACCGTCGCCTCGCCCTCGTCGGCGGCACCTTCCTCCTGGGCACCTGCCATCGGCAAGCGCCCGGCCAGCAGCATGCTCGCCAGGAGTACCGTCAAAGTGATCCGGAAGGTGAACCAGTGTTCCCGCTGCAGACGCCGCACGACGTTCCCTTTCATCGCTCGGCGTTCCCCCGCGCGCCGAGGTGTTCCCAGGGTCTTCGAAGACCTCCTGGACAGCCTCACGCGTGGCGGGTTCGGAAGAATCCACAACATTGATGAAACGACCGAAAAGAACTACGGCATAACGGCCCGAAACAGACAAAACGGCCCCGCAACAGCGGGGCCGTTAGGTCCGGTGTTGACCCTTCTCAACGCCTCCGGGTACGTCGCACCATTTCGGTCCCGGCGCCCACCGCGGCCAGAGCGGCCAGCAACAGCGACAGCGTCCCGAGACCCGTCGCGGCCAGCGAACGGTCCTGTCCAGCGACGCCGACGGTGTCGTCAGCGGCGCCGATGGTCCGGGCCGTGGTGACCGCTCGCGGGGAGCCATCGGCCAGCACCCTGGTGGCGGCGATGCCCTTGACGCTGGCGACTGCGGCATCGTCATCCCCGGTGCCAACCTCGGCCCGGTCGCCGGTGGGTGCTGTGCTGACGTCGTCTCCCTGGGTTCCCTCGGACTCGCCGGCGGTGCCCTCTGTCACACCCGCCTCCGCAGGCGGGCAGTCGATCCAGAAGACCTTGTGCTTCACGTCGGCACCCTGCGGCCCGTCCTGCACAGCCGTCAGCTTGACGTGGTAGCCCTGCTGGGCGTGATAGGTCAGACCCGAAACCACATCCGTGAAGTCCAGGGTCACCGTGCCCACGAGCTCATTGCCAGCAGGGATGGCGGAGGACGACGCGAAGTCCACCGTCTCGGTGAGCAGGGTCTCGCCGGTAGGGCTCGTCGGCGCGTGACTGCGGGCGGTCAGCGTCGCACCGCTGTGCGGCGACCCGTAGAAGTCGACCTGGACGACGCATGGCAGGTGCGCGTAGTTGCGCGGCGGGTGCGGGGCTGTGCCCAACGGGCGGACCTTCATCGAGCCCTTGTTCCCGGCCGGGGCGTGATCGCCGTCTCTGGCCGACTGGCCCTGACGAGCTCCCGCGTTGCCGCCGGTCGCTGCCTGGCTGCCGCTCGTCTTGCCGTGCGGCGCATCGGCGGACCGGCCGGGTGACGAAGGACGCCCCGGTGCAGCGGGCCGAGACGAGGCGGAACCCGGCTGGGCACTGGTGTCAGGACCCTTCGTGGCGCGCGGGCTGCGCTGCGCCGCCGGAGCCGACGTCGGCCGCGGGGCGGCCTGCTTCTCCTTGGGCTGCTTCTTCTTGGGTTTCTGTTCCTTGGCCTTTTGCTGCTTGGCGGTGTCGCTCGCCGGCGCGGAACGGGCGGGACGGGCATCGTCCCGGCCATTGCCGGCCAGCGCAGGCGAGGCGGCGGCACCGGCGATCAGGACCGCGCAGAGCACGGCGGACAAGGTGGTGGTGGTGCGGCGCATGGGGACCTTCCTCGGGTCGACGCGGTCTTGACGGACCGACTGCTGCGTGATCCGGGGCGGGCTCGCCACTGGCTCCCCTCGAAGCCGGGCCCGTGTGGGGGCCGGGCGACCGTGTGGTGCTTCGAGGATCGATGCTTCCCGGTGGGTTCGACGGTGTTCCGTCCCCAGGAGATTTGCCCGGATTACACTGAGAGAAACCAGTCAGTTGCGGTTTGTAGTGTTACGCAGCGCAGCACCTGTACTTCGGTACGTGTTCGGCCAATGAAAAACCCCCGCGCCCAGCCGGCACGGGGGTGAAACGGTGGAAGAGGTCAGACGGCCTCGGTCAGCCGCCGGTTCTCCAGGTACGCGTCGAGCTTGCGCTTGATGCGTTGCAGCGCGTTGTCGATCGACTTGACGTGGCGATCGAGCTCGACGGCGATCTCCTGGTAGCTCTGCCCCTCGATGTAGCGCTGCAGGACCTCGGCTTCCAGATCCGACAGGATGTCCCCGAAGTACTCCTCGAGTACGGCAAGCTCCTGGCTGGACACGACGCTGTCGGCGGGGTCAGCGGCGTCGGAGACGAACTGCTCGACGATCTCGTGGTCCGGCTCGTCGTCGGTGTAGGCGGGCAAGTACAGCGAGACGTAGGAGTTCAGCGGGGCGTGCTTCTGGCGGGTTGCGGTCTTGATGGCGGTGATGATCTGACGGGTGATGCACAGCTCGGCGAAGCCGCGGAAGCTGGCTTCCCTGGAGGGGTCGTAGTCACGGATCGCCTTGTACAGGCCGATCATGCCCTCCTGGACCACGTCCTCGCGGTCGGCACCGACGAGGAAGTACGAACGGGCCTTCATCCGCACGAAGTTGCGGTAGCGCTGCAGGAGCGTCTCGAGGGCTGAGTCGTCGCCCGACCAGGCGTTGCGGACCAGCTCCTCGTCGGACTGCGTGGTCGGCGACGCAGGCCGGATAGAGAGCGCTTCGGACATCGGGGTCCTCCGTCGGCAGCAGGTGGCGGCGCGGGCTGCGGATGCGGCCTATGACGTGAGTAACGAGTCTGGGGAGGTGACGTAACGGGGTCAAGCGGTCCTGGCCAAGATTGACTAGTTCTGGCCAAAGTTCACCACGCGTCACAAAATCGCACCCCTCGGCCTGGCTCCCGTCACAAGCCGCGGTGCGGTGAACGCACGCTTACCCGACGGTGCCCCCGCCGCCCTGCCGTCGGACCACCTCGAACAGGACCACCGCAGCGGCTGCCGACGCGTTCAGGGAGGTCATGCGCCCCTGCATCGGGATGCGTACCAGCATGTCCACCCGCTCAGCGGTCAAACGCGACAAACCGGAACCCTCCGCCCCCACCACCACCGTCACCGGCCCGTCGAGCAGGCCGGCCTCCCACAGCGACTGGGGGGCGTCGCCCGCCAGCCCGACCGACCACAGGCCGCGTCGGGCGAGGTCGTCCAGGGCACGCACGAGGTTGCCGACCCGCACCACCGGCAGCCACGACAGCGCCCCGGCCGCCGCCTTCTCGGCAGCGGGTGTCACGCCAACGCTGCGCCGCTCGCGGACGATCAGTCCTCCGGCACCGGCCGCCTCGGCGCTGCGGGCGATCGCTCCGAGGTTCTGCGGGTCGGTCACCGAGTCCAGCATGACCAGCAGCGTTGCGTCGGCGACGTCGTCGAGTCGGGCGTACGGGAAGTCAGGAGCCACCGCCACCACGCCCTGATGCAGGACGCCGGTGGACAGGCCGTCCAGGGCGTTGCGGTCGCCGGTGCGAACCGCCACGCCGGCGCCACGAGCCGCATCGGCGATCGTCGTCAGCTCAGGGCCGCCGCGCCGGTCGATGACGACCTCGCGCAGCGTACGGCCGGCCTTGAGCGCCTCGAGTACCGGCCCGCGCCCCGGGATGGCGTGGGTCACGTCAGCCGCCGAGATGCCAGCGCGCCCCGGTCGCCGAGTCCTCGACCACGACACCGATGGCGGCCAGCCGATCCCGGATGCCGTCGGCGGTCGCGAAGTCGCGGCGCTCCCGGGCCTCCTGGCGCAGACGCAGCAGCTCCTCGACGAGCGGGCCGACCAGCGACCCGTGCGCTCGCCCGTCATCGAACGAGTAACCCAGCACTCCGGTGAGCTCCACCAGCGCATCGCGGACCGCGGCAGCCGTCGGGTCGTCGCCGTCTTCTAGGGCGCGGTTGCCGTCGCGGGCCAGGTCGAACAGCGCCGCCTGCGCCGTGGGTGTGGCCAGGTCGTCGTCCATCGCCTCGGTGAATCGGCGGCGGGCATCGGCCACCACCTCGGACTCGGCTGGCTTCACGTCGATGCCAGCCGCGGCGCGCAGGAAGGCCGACCACCGGTCGAAGCCGGCGCGTGCGTCTTCCAGCCGGGCTTCGTTGAAGTCGACTGGTGAGCGGTAGTGCGCCGACAGCAGGAACAGCCGCAGCACGTTCGCGCCATAGCGGTCGAGCGCTTCGACCAGGCCGATCACGTTGCCGACCGACTTGGACATCTTCTCCTCGTCCAGCGTGACCATCCCGTTGTGCAGCCAGTACCGCGCGAACCGGCGACCGCTGGCAGCCTCGGACTGCGCGATCTCGTTCTCGTGATGAGGAAAGACGAGGTCGAGCCCCCCGGCGTGGATGTCGAAGCTGGGGCCCAGGTACTTACCGGCCATCGCCGAGCACTCGATGTGCCAGCCGGGACGGCCGCGCCCCCACGGCGAGGGCCAGGACGGCTCGCCGGGTTTCGCGCCCTTCCACAGCACGAAATCAAGGGGGTCGCGCTTGCGCTCGGTCGGCTCGATGCGCGCACCGGCCCGCAGCTCGTCGACGTTTCGACCCGACAGCTGACCGTACTTCTCGAACTTGCGCACGGAGAAGAACACGTCGCCGGCGCCTTCGTACGCCGCACCCACCTCGACCAGGCGCTCGATCAGGCCGATCATCTCGAGGATATGGCCGGTGGCTCGGGGGGCGACGTCAGGCGGCAGCACGTTCAGGCGAGCCATCTCACGTTCGTACACACGGGTGTAGGTCTCGGCGACCGCGGCGGGAAGCCGTCCTTCCTCGGCGGCGCGGTCGATGATCTTGTCTTCCACATCGGTGATGTTGCGGACGAAGAAGACCTCATAGCCGCTGTAGGTCAGCCAGCGGCGCAGCACATCCGGGACCACGGCCGCCCGGGCGTGACCGAAGTGCGGCACGTTCTGCACCGTCGGGCCGCAGACGTACATGCCGACGCGGCCCTCATCACGGGTGACGAGATCCTCGACGCTGCGGCTGAGCGTGTTGTACAGACGCATGGGTCGGCAGCCTAGCGATGCGACGCTCAGCTGGCGGTGGGCCGCTCGAGCAGCACCACGCAGAGGCAGGCGATGCCGTCGCCGCGGCCGATCGCGCCCAGGGCGTCGGTGGAGGTCGCTTTGACGTTGACGGTGCCCGGCTCCAGGCCGAGCAGGTGTTGCATCCCGTCGGCGATGCGCGTGCGGTGCGGGCCGACGCGCGGCCGCTGGGCCACGATGGTGCAGTCGGCGTTGGCCAGCCGCCAACCGCCCTGCCCGGCACGGCGCAACGCCTCCTCGACGAACACCGAGGACGGCGCCCCGGCGTAGCGGGGGTCATCGGTGCCGAACAGCGTGCCGAGGTCCCCCAACGCAGCGGCGCCGAGCACGGCGTCGGCGAGCGCGTGGAGCACCACGTCGGCGTCGCTGTGTCCTGCGAGACCAGGCCCGTCCGGCAGCAAGACCCCACCCAGGATGAGCGGACGCTCGGGGTCGTCGGAGAAGGCATGCACGTCGATGCCCTGCCCGACCCGCATCATGAGACGTCCAAGGACAGCAGTTGCTCGGCGATCGCGAGATCCCCTGCGCTGGTCACCTTCAGGTTGCGCCAGTCCCCGTGGATGAGGTGGACCCGGCCGCCGGCGCGCTCGATCAGCGACAGATCGTCGGTGGCGGCGTCGGCCGAGGGCGCAACCCGGGCGTGCACCCGCTCGAGCGTCGCTCGGGTGGCTACCTGGGGCGTCTGCACAGCCCACACGCCGGTGCGGTCGATGGTGCGCAGCACCACACTGCGAGGGTCGACTTGCTTGAGGGTGTCAACGATGGGGACGCCCGGGGCAACCGCGTCCCAGGGTGGACCCATTGCAGCGATTGTGCGGTCGATCAAGTCGGGGGTGACCAGCGGCCGCGCCGCGTCGTGAACGGCAACGACGCGCACCGAGGACGGACACGCCGACAGTCCCGCGGACACCGACTCCTGACGCTGTAGGCCGCCAGGGACGCAGGTGACGCCTGGCGGCAACACCTGCGTGGCGGTCTCCTGATGGTCGGGCGGGACCACGACCACGATGTCGTCCACCGACGCGGAGCGCTGGAAGGCCGAGATCGCGTGCAGGACCATCGCTTGGCCGGCGAGCTCGACGAACGCCTTGGGCTGCGACGCACCAAGCCGGAGGCCGGCGCCCGCTGCGACGATCACCGCTGCGGTGGTCAGACGGGCTCCCGGGTCATGCGGTGATGCGCGGCTGCAGGCGCGTCGGCTCGTCGGGGCGGACGACGGTGGCGAAGACCATCCGGCCCTGGGGGTTGTTGAGGATGCTGGTCACCTCGGCAGTGACCTGCGAACCCTCGCGCCCGCGTGCGCCTTCGATGACGACCATCGTTCCGTCGGCCAGGTAGCCCACGCCCTGGTCCTTCTCCCGTCCAGGTTTGAGCACCCGAACCTCCAGGCGGTCACCGGGGATCACCGGAGGACGTAGGTGGTCGGCGAGGGTGTGCAGGTTCAACACCGTGACGCCCTGCACCTCCGCGACGCGTCCGAGGTTGCCGTCGACCGTCAGCAACCCGGCGCCGCGGTCCTTGGCCATGGCGACCAGCTTCGCGTCGACCGCGTCGATCGCCGGGTAGTCGACGTCGGTCACCTCCAGCGCAACACCCGACGAGCGCTGCAGCGAGGTCAACACGTCAAGCCCGCGCCGCCCCCGGCTGCGCCGCTCGGGGTCACCTGCGTCGGCGAGTCCTTGCAGCTCGTACAAGACGAACTGCGGCACGATCAGTGGACCCTCGAGAAACCCTGACCGGCACACGTCCACCAACCGCCCGTCGATCAGAACGGATGTGTCGACGACCTTGGCGCGGTGACCACCGGAGAACGTCGAGACCGGCAACCGGCCGGTCGCCCCGAGCGACCGCAGCAGGTCGCCGCCGCGAGACACCCCCACCCGTATCCCGACGATGGTGAGCACCACGAGCACCAACAGGGCGATCGGCACGGTGTACACGTTGGCGCCGAAGACCAGGATCGGCCAGGTGACCGCCCCGGCCATCACCATCCCGACGAGCGCGCCGATGGCCCCAGCGAGCAGGCTGTGCGCCGGCACCGAACGCAACCGTCGTTCCGCGGCATCGATCCTGCCGACCGCGAAGCGCCCGATGACGCCGCCGATGACATAGCCGACGGCGGCGCCCAGCAGCACGAGCAGCAGATCTTCGGAACCGTCCCCCGTCGCCAACGACAGGCGGTAGGCCCCGCCGGTGGCAAGCACGACGACCGCAAGGCGGATCGTCTCGACGAGGGCGATGCCCGACGTCGTGCTCCGCAGGCGCATGGCTCCCCGCTTGCCGGTGCCCCGCCCGGACGGGGCGAAGGTCAGTCGCTGAGCTTCTTGTCGATCAGAGCCTCGGTCGCCTCGTCAGACTTCTTGACGGCAGCAGCGAGCTCTGAGACCAGGATCTGCTTGGACTTGGTCAGCATCCGCTTCTCGCCGGCGGACAGGCCCTTGTCGCGCTCGCGCAACGCCAGGTTCCGCACGACCTCGGCGACCTGGAAGATGTCACCGCTCTTGAGCTTTTCGTAGTTGGCCTTGAAGCGCCGAGACCAGTTGGTCGGCATGGTGCCGTCGCGTGCCTCGAGCAGCGAGAAGACCTCCTCGACCTGCTTCTTGCTGACGACGTCGCGGAGCCCGACCTCCTCCGTCGCGTCGGCGGGAACCATCAGCGTGAGGTCGCCGTAGGTCAGCCGGAGCACCAGGTAGTCGCGCTCCTCACCCTGCAGGTTCCGCTTTTCCTTCTTCTCGATGACGGCCGCGCCGTGGTGGGGATAGACGACGGTGTCTCCGACCCGGTAACTCATGCAGGTGTGTCCTTTACGAAACTCGCGCGCGTCTCTGGGCGCCTGGTAGACCTCCGACCCTTCCTACCGTAACACACCACCCTTTGTGACATAGCCCAAAGGGTGGTCCCAGATCTACGCGTACCGTTCGAGGGCCGACGCTTCCGACAAGCGCGTCAGGCCTTCGCGGATCGAGCGGGCTCGGGTCTCCCCGATGCCCTCGACGTCGTCCAGTTCGGCGAGGGTGGCGTTCATCAGGCGCTGCAGCGAACCGAACTTGCCGACCAGTCGTTCGACCGTCCGCTCGGGCAGCCTTGGGATGCGCGACAGCAGGCGGTAGCCGCGCGGCGCGACGAGCTCCTCGTAGCCGTCGGTGAGGTCACTTTGCCCCAGGGCGAGGCCCAGCGAGGTCAGGTCCAGCAGCCGCTCAGGAGGGATCTCGTCGAGGTCGCGCAGGATCGTCTCCACGCGACGCCGGCGGTCGGGCTGGTAGTCACGCACGACCAGCTCCCGCTCGCTCTCCACTTGGTGCATCAGCTCATCGAGCTGCAGCTGCAGCAGTCGGCCGTCGGACCCGAGCTCCGCCACGTACGCCTCGATCTCGTCGGCGATCCGGCGGACCATCTCGGCGCGTTGCAGCACCAGGAGCACGTCCCGCAGGGTCACGACGTTTTCGATCTCCAGCGCCGACAACGCCGAGGAGACCTCATCGAGGCGGATGCGATAGCGCTCCAGGGTCGCCAGCGCCTGGTTGGCCCGGAACAGGATCGAGGTGATCTCCTCGAGGACGTGCTTGGTGTCGTCGATGTACAGGGTCACGATGCGCATCGACTCGCTGACGGAGATGACCGGCTTGCCCGTCTGGCGCGCGACACGCTCCGCCGTGCGGTGCCTCGTGCCCGTCTCCAGCGTCGGGATCGACGGGTCCGGCACCAAGTGGACGTTGGCGTAGACGACCCGGTCGATCGCGTCGTCGACGACGATGGCGCCGTCCATCTTGGCGACCTCGGACAGCCGTTGCGCGGTGAACTTGGTGTTCAACCGGAACCCGCCCGACACCAACGGCTCGATGCCGGAGTCGCCGATGACGATGATCGCGCCTTTGCCGGCCTTGATGATGCGGTCGATGCCCTCGCGCATCGGCGTCCCAGGAGCGACCTTCTGCAATACACCCAGGACGCGGTCGTCGCGAGTCGCCACGCATGTATCCGATCTGCCGCGGGTGTCCGGTTCCGCTCCCCGTCAGACCCCAACCAGCCGAGCCGACTTCAATCCGACGGTCAAGGCACCAGACAGGTCCCGTGCGCGCTGCAGCTGCAGCCCGTAGGCGGGGCCATCATACGCAGCGGGCACCACGGCGCCGCCGAAACCCAGGCGCGCCGCTTCGGCCAGACGGCGCTGGGTCTGCGACACCAGCCGGACCTCTCCGGCCAACCCGACCTCACCGAGGACGACGAGGTCGTCGCCCACGGGTGCGTCGGTGCGGCTTGACGCCACGGCCAGGCACAGCGCCAGGTCCACGGCCGGCTCCGCCAAGCGGACCCCGCCGACGCTGGACGCGTAGACGTCCTGCTGCTGCAAGTCCACGTTGGCCCGGCGCTGCAGGACGGCCACCAGCAGGCTCAACCGCTGGGCGTCCAGGCCCGACGCCACGCGGCGCGGGTGTGTGAGCGGGGTGCGGTCGACCAGCGCCTGCACTTCACAGGCCATCGGCCGTCGTCCCTCCAGCGCGATCGTGACCGCCACCCCGGCTGTGCCCGAGGGCGTCTCGCCGACGAACAGCCGGCCAGCATCGTCCAGGCCGACCAGACCGCTGTCGGTCATCTCGAAGCACCCGACCTCGCCGACGGCCCCAAAGCGGTTCTTCGTCGCTCGGATCAGGCGCAGCGCGTGGTGGCGGTCGCCTTCGATCTCGCACACCGCGTCGACGAGGTGCTCGAGCACCCGCGGTCCCGCCAGCTGCCCGTCCTTTGTGACGTGACCAACCAGGATCGTCGCCATGCCGCGCTGCTTGGCGGTCGCGGTCAGCGCGGCCGCGCAGTCACGGACCTGTGTCACGCCGCCGGCGTGCCCTGCGACATCCGGATGGCGGATCGTCTGCACGGAGTCGACGATGAGCACGTCGGGATCGTGATGCTCGACCAGGCCCAGAATGGACGGGACGTCGGCCTCGGCGGCCAGCAGCAGACCGTCTTGCAGGGTGGATAGGCGCTCGGCGCGCATCCGGACCTGCCCTGGGGACTCCTCGGCGGAGACGTAGAGCACGGACAGGCCCCGCCCCGCCAGCGCGTCGGCCGCCTGCAGCAGCACCGTCGACTTGCCCGCCCCCGGCTCACCGCCCAGCAGGGTCACGGATCCGGGCACCAGCCCTCCGCCGAGGACCCGGTCGAGCTCGCCGATGCCGGTCGGCGTGCGCCGGTCCCCGTCAAGTGAGACGGCCGCGATCGGCGTCGCCGGCGTCGCAGCGGCCGCCCCGGCGGCGGACCGGTGAGCCACCGGGGACGCCCGGACCGTCTCTTCGTGCAGGGTCCCCCAGGCCTGACACGACGGGCAGCGCCCCACCCAGCGCGGTTCGAGGTGGCCGCAGTCGGCGCAGCGGGAGCGGGTCTTGGTCTTGGCCATGAGTCGCCACGGTAGTCAGACCCTGCGACAGATCAGCGCAGGCTGGACGCTATCCTTCGCCGGCGGCCCACAGCCCGGCGGGCCCAGCAACCAGGCCCGAGTCAAGCGCAGGGCCATCAGCAAGCCCTGTTCCAGCCAAATGGCGGGGCACGTCCGTGGAGGTGGCCGTGGTCGTCGCCCTGGTGGGCCTGCACTTCGGGCTCGCCGCGATCGCCGCGATCGCCGGTCGGGCGCTGGGGCGGGGGGCGTTCTGGGTGTGCGCCGTCGCGCCGGTGGCAACGCTCGCCTGGGCCGGCACGCAGGCGCTGACGCTGCTCGACGGCGGCACGGTGGACGCCTCGCTCGCCTGGGTTCCGGCGATCGACCTGGTCGTGGACTTCCGCGTCGACGCATTCAGCCTGGTGATGATCGGCCTGGTTTCGGGCATCGGCGCGCTGATCTTCGGCTACGCGTTCTTCTACTTCGACCAGCCCCGCCACGACCTGGGCCGTTTCGCCGGTCTGCTGCTGGCGTTCGCCGGTGCGATGCTCGGGCTGGTCACCGCCGACAACCTGCTCGCGGTCTTCGTCTTCTGGGAGCTCACATCCATCACGAGCTTCCTGCTGATCGGCTTCCAGCACACCAAGGGGTCGTCACGCGCAGCCGCGCTGCAGGCGCTGCTCATCACCAGCGGGGGCGGTCTGGCGCTGCTTGCCGGAATCGTGCTCGTGGCCGAGGCGGCGGGAACCTACTCGCTGGCGGCGATCGCCGCCGCCCCCCCGACCGGCGGCGTGGTCACCGCCGGTGTCGTGTGCATCGTCGTCGGGTTGCTGACCAAGTCCGCCCAGGTCCCCTTCCACGGCTGGCTGCCGGGGGCCATGGCCGCACCGACGCCGGTCTCGGCGTACCTGCACTCGGCGACCATGGTGAAGGCAGGCGTGTATCTGGCCGCACGGCTGGGGCCAGGCTTCGCGGCCACGGTGCCGGTGTGGCGACCGCTGGTCGTGACCGTCGGAGTCGCGACCATGCTCGTGGGCGGCTACCGGGCGCTGCGCCAGCACGATCTGAAGCTGCTGCTTGCCTTCGGGACGGTCAGCCAGCTCGGGTTCATGATGGTGCTGTTCGCAGCGGGCACCGAAGCGTCGGTGTTCGCGGGTGTCGCGCTGTTGATCGCCCACGCCGCCTTCAAGGCGGCGCTGTTCATGACCGTCGGAGTGGTCGACCACGCCACTGGCACCCGCGACCTGCGCCGCCTCGACGGGCTGGGGCGTCGAATGCCGGCGGTGGCCACGGTCGCGGCCCTTGCCGCGGCCTCGATGGCGGGGTTGCCGCCGCTGGGCGGCTTCATCGCCAAGGAGGAGGCGCTCACCGCCCTCGCGCCGGGGGGTGGCCTTGACGGCGGGCTTGCCCTGCTGTGGCTCGCCGGTGTGGTTGCCGGTTCCGCACTGACGATTGCGTACAGCTGGCGGTTCTGGCACGGCGCGTTCGGGGCCAAGCCCGCCGCTGCATCTCGCGAACCCACCACCGAAGCGCACGTGCCGGTGCTGGGCTTCTGGCTGCCGGCAGCGGTCCTGGCCGCCATCGGGTTGCTCGTAGGGATCGTGCCCCGCGTCGAGACGGCCGCCGTCGAGTCGGCGACGGTGGCGCTCGTGCCGGGAGCGCATCCGGAACATCTGGCGTTGTGGCACGGGTTCACGGCGGCGGTCGCCCTGACCGTCGTCGCCTTCACCGTCGGCGGGCTGCTGGTCGCGGCGGCGGCGCGGGTCGAGCGGCTCCAGGACCGCGTCCCAGGGGTGTTGCCGGTCACCCGCGCGTACGCGAGGACCCTGGAGGGCGTGAACCGGCTGGCGGACCGAACCGCGGCCGTGATGCAGTCGGGATCGCTGCCCGTGTACCTCGGCG
>DATLGM010000316.1:0-5238 GCA_035540515.1 Egibacteraceae bacterium
CTCCAGCAACGGACTTGGCTGAGGTCACCGCCGCTGCCAGCTGGGCCTCGTCCCACGAGCGACGGCTCCGGGATCGGCTGATCTTGACGGGTTCGGAGAACCGGACCTGGCCGAAGTGAGACGTGTCCAGACCCAGTCGGAGAATCTGCGCCTTCGCCGCCGACCAAGCCGCCCCGCTGCCGCTGTAGCCGAGCGTCTGCAGCACCTGCCGCAGGGATGTGGAGGCGACGACCGCCCAACGCAGCTCGTCTTCGGTCCACCGGCCGCGCACGGAGGCTTGGACAACGGCGTCTGACGGGTCGGCCGCCCATGCCGCCGACCGTGCATTGCGCAGCAACCGCGGATCATCCAGGCCAAGCTCGAGCATGCGTCGGCGAACGCTCGTCATCGTGGCGCCGCCAATCGACAGGCCGAGGCGGGCGAGGACTTCCACCAGCGTGTCGGCGTCCCGCACTGCGGCGATCAGGTCGGCGTCGGTCCATGAGCGTTGTCGTGCCATGCCGCCACCGTCCCAGTGGGTTGGGACACAAACCGCGGCCCGGGGCGGTGTTGTTCACAAGTAGCCTCGGCCGCCATGGCCACCTACCGACGCGAGGTCGAGCTGCCGGTCCCCGCCGCGGAGGCGTTCGCGTGGCACGAACGCCCCGGCGCGCTGCAGCGCCTCAACCCCCCATCGGCGCCGGTCGAGGTCGAACAGCCGCCGGCCGGTCTGGCGGTCGGCACCCGTGTGGTCTTGCGCACCGGCATCGGACCCATCCGCCCGCGGTGGGTCGCCGAACATGTCGTGTACGACCCGCCCCGGGAGTTCCGCGACGTGCAGCGGTCAGGCCCGTTCGCGCAGTGGGACCACCGTCATCGCTTCGGGGATCTGCCAGGTGGGTGGAGCACGCTGGTCGACGACGTCACCTACCGGCTGCCGCTGGGCCGGCTGGGTGAGAAGGTGGCCGGAACGGCGGTCCGCCGCCGGCTGGACCGCATGTTCGCCTACCGTCACAGCCAGACGGCGGCAGACCTTGCCGCCCAAGCCATGCATCGCAAGGAGCCGAGGATGAGGGTCGCGATCACGGGCGCCTCGGGGCTGATCGGCAGTGCACTCACGGCCTTCCTCACCACGGCGGGACACGACGTCGTGCCGCTGGTCCGCCGCGACCCCCGCCCGGGTGAGGTGCGCTGGGACCCTGCCGGGGCTGTGGACACCGACGGGCTGCGAGGAGTGGACGCCGTGGTGCACCTGGCCGCCGATCCCATCCAGCCGCGGCCGCTGACCGACGAGAAGCGCCGCCGACTGCGTGATAGCCGCGTCGTCGGCACGCGGACGCTGGCAACCGCGCTCGCGCAAATGGACGGCGGGCCCCGTGTCCTGGTGTCGGCCAGCGGGGTCAACTGGTATGGCGACCGAGGGGACGAGATCCTGACCGAGACCACCGGGCCGGGATCGTCGGGGTTGCTGTGCGAGATCGGTCGAGCCTGGGAAGAGGCGCTGCAGCCCGCCCGCGACGCCGGTCTGCGCGTGGTCGCGATGCGGACCGGCATCGTCCTGGCGCGGGACGCCACCGTCCTCAAGGCGCTGGGCACGGTGACGAGACTGGGAGGCGCCGCTCCTGTCGGCTCGGGCCGGCAGTGGTGGCCGTGGGTGTCGCTGGACGACACGGTGGCGCTGTACCACCACGCGCTGATGAGCAGTGACCTCGACGGGCCGGTCAACGCCTGCAGCCCGAACCCGGTGACCAACGCCGAGTTCACCCGTGTCCTGGCCCGGGTGCTGCGCCGCCCGGTGCTGCCGATGCGCGTACCGAGGTTCGCGCCGGCCCTGCTGCTACGACGAGAGCTGGCCGACAGCCTGCTGTTCACCAGCATGCGGGTGCTGCCCGAGCGGGCAGTCGCCAGCGGCTACCGCTTCCGGCACCCGGACCTGGAGCAGGCGCTGCGGGACCTGTACGGCCGGTGAGCCGAGTACCGTGACGCTGATGAACCACCCGCACGAAGACGATCCCGTCGCCCGCAACCGCGCCGCCAACCCGCGCCGCACCCCGGGTCGTGTGCCTACCGGCGACCACATCATGCCGGCTCTGTGGCTGACGACGTGCGCCACAATCATCATCGCCACCGTCGTCTTGGTCGCCGTCCTGCTGTCCTGACCGCCGGACCGTTCAGCGCCGGCAGCCGGCGGCCAGCTCGGCGACGAGCTCTTTGACCGCCGCCGGACCACCGGTCTGGGCTGCCCGCACCACGGCGGACCCCACGATGACGCCGTCCGCGAACGAGGCCACCTCGCGCGCGTGGTCACCGGTCGTCACGCCGATGCCCACCGCGATGGGCTTGTCGGTCACCGCCCGCAGCCGGCGCACCAGTGGCTGGGCCATCCCCGACAGCGACTGGCGTTCCCCCGTCACGCCCAAGGTCGACGTGGCGTACACCCATCCGGTGGACACCGCCGCTACCGCGGCCAGCCGCTCGTCGGTGGACGTGGGGGCGGCCAGGAAGACGGTCGCCAGTCCGTGTCGCCCGGCCACCTCGGCCCAGCCGCCGCCCTCCTGCGCGGGCAGGTCCGGCAGGATCGCACCGGCCAGTCCCGCCCCGGCGGCGGCAGCCGCGAACTGCTCGAAGCGGTCGGTGCCGCCGAAGTGCCACGCGAGGTTCGCGTAGGTCATCAGCAGCGCCGGCACCGCCACGGCGGCGGTGAGCTCGGCGCACATCGCCAGGTCGTCGACCGGTGTGTAGCCGTGGTCCAGGGCGACCTGCGACGCCGCCTGGATGGTGGCCCCGTCCATCAGCGGGTCCGAGTAGGGAAAGCCGACCTCGAGCAGGTCGGCGCCGGCCTCGGCCGCCGCCTCCAGACACGCCCGTGACGTGTCCATGTCCGGGAAGCCGGCGGGCAGGTAGATGATCAGGGCCGCGCGGCCGTCGTCGTTGGCGGCGCGGACCGCCGCGGCCACGCGGGTGTCGGCCGTCATCGCATCCCCAGCAGGCGGCTGACCTCGTCGACGTCCTTGTCGCCGCGCCCGGACAGGTTGAGCACCACGATCCCGTCCGGTCCGATCTCGCCGGCCAGGCGCAGCGTGGTCAGCACGGCGTGTGACGGCTCGAGCGCCGGGATGATCCCCTCCAGCCGACACAGGGTGCGGAATCCCTCGAGCGCCTCCTCGTCGGTGGCGGCCACGTACTCCGCGCGGCCGCTGTCGGCCAGCCACGCGTGCTCGGGCCCGACGCCGGGGTAGTCCAGCCCGGCCGAGATGGAGTGCGTCGGGCGGACCTGCCCATAGTCGTCCTGCAGCACGAAGCTGCGGGCGCCGTGCAGCAGTCCCTCGCTGCCGCCGGTGATCGTCGCCGAGTGCCGCTCGCCGGCCAGCCCCTCCCCGCCTGCCTCCACGCCGACCAGCTGCACGCTGGTGTCGCCGATGAAGGGGTGGAAGACGCCCATGGCGTTCGACCCTCCGCCGACGCACGCAACGACAGCGTCGGGCAGGCGACCCTCGGTCTCCAGCAGCTGGGCGCGGACTTCCTGGCCGATGACCTTGACGAACTCGCGGACCAGCAGCGGGAACGGGTGAGGGCCCACGACCGAACCGATGAGGTAGTGGGTCGTCTCGACGTTGGTGACCCAGTCGCGCATGGCTTCGTTCACCGCATCCTTCAGCGTGCGGGTCCCCGAGGTGACGGGGATGACCTCGGCGCCCATCAGCTGCATCCGCACGACGTTGAGCCGCTGGCGGCGGGTGTCCTCCTCCCCCATGTACACCACGCAGTCCAGGCCGAGCAGCGCGGCGACCGTGGCGGTGGCGACCCCGTGCTGGCCGGCGCCGGTCTCGGCGATCACTCGCCGCTTGCCCATGCGCTCGGTGAGCAGCCCCTGACCCAGGACGTTGCACAGCTTGTGGCTGCCCGTGTGTGCCAGGTCCTCGCGCTTGAGGAAGATACGCGCCCCGCCGGCGTGGTCGGTCAAGCGCTGCGCGTAGTACAGCGGCGTCGGCCGGCCGGCGTAGTGCCGGTGCAGGCCCTGCAGCCGGGACAGGAACGCCTCGTCGACGATCGCGGCAGTGAACTCGCGCGCGAGCTCGTCAAGAGCGGCGATCAGCGCTTCGGGGACGAACCGGCCCCCGAAGCGCCCGTAGTGGCCGTCAGTGCCGAGCTCGGAGACCGGCACGACGGGGTCGGCCGTCACGACCGCACCGCCGCGCGCTCCCCGGCGGCGACCAGCGCCTCGACCGCCCCGCGCGGGTTGCCGGCGGTGGCGACGGACTCCCCGACGAGGACGGCGTCGACGCCCAGCGCACCCAGGCGCTCGACGTCACCTGCGTCGCGGACACCCGACTCGGCAACGAGCACCGCCCCCTCCGGCAGCACCGGCCGCAGCACGGCGAACCGATCCGGGTCGACCTGCAGCGTGGTGAGGTCGCGGGCGTTGACCCCCAGCAGCGGCCGGCCGGTGACCCCCGCCGCCTCGTACGCGCCGACCGCGCGGGTGACCTCGACCTCCGAGTGGACCTCCAGCAGGGCGGACAGTCCGGCCCCGTCGGCGTCGGCCACCAACTCGGCGAGGTCGTCCTGCTCGAGCGCCGCGACGATGAGCAGCACCGCAGCGGCCCCCGCCTCGCGTGCCTCCCAGATCTGGTAGCGGTCCACCACGAAGTCCTTGCGCAGCACCGGCGCATTCACCGCTGCGGTAACGGCACGAAGGTCGTCGATGCTGCCGCGAAAGTGCGCCGGCTCCGTCAAGACGCTCACCGCCACGGCGCCGCCGTGGACGTAGGCCGCCGCCAGCGCCGGCGCATCGGGGATGTCGGCCAACGGGCCGCGCGAGGGGCTGGCCCGCTTGACCTCCGCGATGACCCCCACGCCCGGGCGCTGCAGCGCTTCGGACAGCGATGCCGGGGCGGGGACGCGCGACGCCTGGTCGATGAGCGCGTCGAGGGGGACGGTCGCGGCGGCGCGTGCGACGCGTTCGCGCGCCTCGGCGCACACCGTGGCGAGGAATCCGCTCAAAAGGCCGTCGCTTCCCGTCGGGGTCAGGGCGAGGGGAAGGATGCCACGGCCTGGATTCTTCGGCTCAGCCGTCGTCGCCCGAGGCCAGCGTCCACTCGTCGTCGCCCGGTTGCTCGTCGCCGGTGCGGTAACGGCTGGCGTCGGGTGGTGCGGCTGCGCCCCGTGCCGCCGCGGCGCCAGCGAGCACCACGGCAGCCGCCGCCGTGAGGGCGAACAGCGGTGCAACGGTGAGGTCGCCGTCCTGCGGTAGGGCAT
>DATLGM010000317.1:0-1829 GCA_035540515.1 Egibacteraceae bacterium
TCCGCCAGCTGGTCGCGAGGAGCAGCTGCGCGACCAGCTGGCGGACGTCGCCCGGGCCCGTTGCTGGCTCGAACGGCAGGAGCCTGTCGTCCGCGCCGCCGGGCGACTCAACAGACAACGCAAGGCCGGTCGCGTCGGCGGCCAGAACGGTCGCGCTCGTCGCACCGATCCGGCCGGCGGCGTGCCGCGCGAGGAACAGAACCGTGTCGGGGTGGCGGTCGTTGAGGTGCCGGGCGAGGTTCGCGGACTGCCGAGCCAGTCGGTCGCCGTCTGGGTCCACGGTGTCCTCCCTGAAGGCAGCCCCTGGCAGCTTGCCCTCCTGCGAGGCTAGGGGTACGCCGGGCGCCCGCCCACAACAGCTGGCTTTGGCCTGCCAGGGCCCAGCGAGCTACAGAATCTGCTCGGCTGTCGGTCAGGCAGGCCCTGCGAATCGCCGGAGCGCGTCCGGCCGGTGCACAACAGATCACCGCACCTGGCCCACACGGAATACCCCCGGGGGGTACCCGGTTGTCTGAGGCGATCGAGTCAGGAGAGGGCAGGCAGCGATGAGCAACAGGAACAGCCCGAAGAAGTCCGCGTCAGCCGTTGAGCACGGGGCCCCTCGAGCGCACTCACCGGTGGACGGCGAGCCGGCCAGGGAGCGCAACGAAGCTGATCTCGCGGCGCACGGGGAGCAGTCCGGCCACGGTGCGGGAGACGCCAGCCATGCGGGCCACGAACCGGAGCACGACACAGGTGGTCAGCACGGCGCGGGACACGGTGGTGGCCACGGGGATCACGCGGCGATGTTCCGCGACCGGCTGTGGGTGACGCTGCTGCTCGCGGGCCCGGTCGTGGTGTGGTCGCACCACGTGCAGGAGCTGCTCGGCTACACCGCCCCATCCGTCCCCGGATCGGACCTGTTCGGCCCGGTGCTGGGGTCGGTCATTTTCTTCTACGGCGGCTGGCCGTTCCTGTCCGGTGGCTGGTCGGAGCTCCGTGCCCGCCAGCCCGGCATGATGCTGCTCATCTCCCTGGCGATCACGGTCGCGTACCTGTCGTCCATGGCGAACGCCTTCGGGCTGTTCGCGATGGAGGTGTGGTGGGAGCTGGCGCTCCTGATCGCGATCATGCTCCTCGGTCACTGGATCGAGATGCGCGCGATCGGGCAGGCGCAAGGCGCTCTGGCCGCACTGGCCGAGCTGCTGCCCGACGATGCCGAGAGGGTCCGCCAGGACGGCGAGGTCGAGACCGTCCGGGTCAGCGACCTGACCGTGGACGACGTCGTCCTGGTCCGCCCCGGAGCGCGCGTGCCGGCCGACGGCACGGTCGTCGACGGCACCGCCGACGTCGATGAGTCGATGATCACCGGCGAGTCCCGGCCGGTGACCCGCTCGGTCGGGGACCGCGTCGTGGCCGGCACGGTCGTGGCCGACTCCAGCATCCGGGTGCGGGTGGCGGCGACCGGCGACGACACCGCCATCGCGGGCATCCAGCGGATGGTCGCCGACGCGCAGTCCTCGAAGTCGCGCACGCAGCGGCTCGCTGACCGCGCTGCCGCGCTGCTGTTCTACGTCGCACTGGTCTCGGGCGCCATCACCGCGCTGGCGTGGGTGCTCATGGGTGAGCCGGCGTTCGCCGTCGACCGGACGGTCACCGTGCTGGTCATCGCGTGCCCCCACGCTCTCGGGTTGGCCATCCCGCTGGTGACGGCGATCAGCACGGCCAAGGCGGCCCGGGCGGGCGTGCTGGTCAAGGACCGGATGGCGCTGGAGCAGATGCGCAACGTCGACACGGTCCTGTTCGACAAGACCGGCACGCTGACCCGCGGACAGCACGTCGTCACCCAC
>DATLGM010000318.1:0-2900 GCA_035540515.1 Egibacteraceae bacterium
GGCCTGCGCCCCGCCGGCGCCGCCCGGGAGGGGCTGCAGCCGTGCGACCGCCAGATTCGGCCTGTCGCTCCCGACGCCGTTGACGACGAGGCCAGCCGGCACGGCAGCGATGGCGTCCGGTGGCACGGGGCCGTCGGTGAACAGGTGCGTCACAGTTCGCTCGCCGGGACGTTGCAGCGACGCCGCGAGCGTGAACGCATCCGCGACGTCGGCGGCCCCACCGGTGGAGGCCAACCCAGTGATGGCGCGTCGCGCCGCGCCGGCGTCGCCGGTCGCCGCCACCGCGATGCGCGCTCGGGGGCCCGCATCGATCACGGAGACGGTCTGCTCGCCGGCCATCCGGTCGACCAAGTCGCGCGCCCCGCGGCGGGCCAGCTCCAGCCGCGACGGCCCGCCCTCGTCGGCCTGCATCGACGCGGAGGTGTCGACCACCACGATGGTGTGGTCGCCCAGCTGCGCCGGCGCGGCCACGGTGGGCCGCGCCAGCGCCAGCGCGCCGGCGACGATCGCGGCCAGCACCAGCCAGTAGGTGCGGTCGGGGCGCAAGCGCTGCCACGGGACCGCTGCGGCAACGGACCGGTCCGTGCCACGCCACAGCAGCGTGGACGGCACCACCACCGCGGGACGGCGCGAGCGCAGCAGGTACCACAGCGTGAGCGGAGCGGCGAGCAGCAGCGCCGCCAGACCCCACGGCGCCGCCAGGCTCACGCGACGATCCCCGCCGCGGTCAGGGTGCGCAGCAGCAGGCCCTCCACCGGCTGGTCGTCGACATGCCGGGCGTAGGCGACCCCGCGCCGGCCGCACGCCGCGGCCACCTCGGCGCACCAGTCGCGGACCCGCTCGGCATAGGCGGCCAGCGCGCCGGCGGCCAACCCGACCTCGACCTCGTGGCCGGTTTCGGCGTCGACCAGCCGCAGGTCGCCGTCGAGCTCCGGTGCCAGGTCGTCGCGTCCGAGCAGGTGCACCAGGCAGGTGTCGGCGCGCCCGAGGCCCAGGGCGTCCACCGCCGCCTCCCAACCGTCGAACAGCAGGTCGCTGACGAGCACCACCGGCCCCCGGGGACCCTCACCGATCGCGCGGCGCACGGCGGTCGTCACGTCAGCGACGCCGGCGGTGTCCCCGCCGGTCAACCGGTCGTCGATGGCGGGCAGTGCGTGCGCGCCCCGGAACCACGGTCCGGCGTCGACGGCGGGCCCGCACCGCAGCACTCGGACGCGGTCGCCCCCGCTGGTCGCCACCAGGGCCAGCGCGGCCGCCACCTCGCGGGCGGCTTGGGCCTTGCGGCCGAAGCCCATCGAGGCCGACAGGTCGACCACCAGCCGAAGCGCCGCTTCGTCTTCGGCCTCGTACAGCTTGACCAGGCGCTTGCCAAGGCGTGCGTGGGCGTGCACGTCCACGCGCCGCGGGTCGTCGCCCGGCACGTACTCGCGGTAGTCGGCGAAATCCATCGAGGACCCGTACCGCCGAGAGGCGTGCCCGCCGGTGAAGCGGCCCTCCACGCGACGCCGTCCCGCCAGGCGCAACCGACCCAGCGTGGCGACCGTCGAGGGGGCGAGGACGGCAGGCACGTCAGACCGCGCCCTTGACGGGTGGGGCCGGCTCGCCGACGGCGTCGAGCACCTGCCCGACCAGCGCGTCGGCGCTGACACCGGCGGCCAGTGCCTCGTAGCCCAGCACCAGGCGGTGGCGCAGGCATGGTGCCGCTGCGGCGCGGACGTCCGCCACCCCGGCTTGCAGCCGGCCGTCAAGCAGCGCGTACGCCTTGGCGAGCAGCACCAGGGACTGGGCGCCTCGCGGCGAGGAGCCGTGTCGGACGTACCGGCGGACCCCCTCCGGGGCCGTCGGGTCCGTCGGGTGGGTGGCTTGCACCAGGTCCACCACGTGACGGGTGACATGCGACGCCATCGGCACCTCGCGCACCAGGCTGATCGCGTCGACCAGCTCGTCGGCGCCGGCGACTGCGCTGACCGCGGCGGTCTGGGTCCCGGTCGTGCGCGCAAGGATGTCGACCAGGTCGTCGGCGGCCGGCACGGCCACGAGAACCTTGGCCAGGAACCGGTCCAGCTGCGCTTCGGGCAGCGGGTACGTTCCCTCCATCTCGATGGGGTTCTGCGTCGCCATCACGAAGAACGGCCGGGGCAGCGGCCGGGTGGCCCCGCCCACGGTGACGCGCCGCTCCGCCATCGCCTCAAGCAGGGCCGATTGCGTCTTCGGGGTGGCCCGGTTGATCTCATCGGCCAACAGCAGCTGGGTGAACACGGGCCCCTGCTGGAACGACGTGGCGCTCCCCTCCCCCAGGACCGTGGTGCCGACGATGTCCGCGGGCATCAGGTCGGGCGTGCACTGCACGCGGGTGAAGTCCAGCGACAGCGCCTCCCCGAGCGTCCGCAGCAGCACCGTCTTGCCCAGCCCGGGCACGCCCTCGAGGAGCACGTGGCCTTCGCTGAACAGGCACGCGAGCACGTCCCGGACCAGCTCGGGCTGGCCCACGATGACCCGCCGGATCTGCGCCTCGACCTCCGCGGCGAGGTCGGCGAAGCGTTCGGGCGTCATTCCCATCCTCCGAGTCGGTCGAAGTAGTCGCGGACGGTGGTGCGCAGTCGCAGCGGATACCCCTCGCGCTCGACGGCGCGGGCCGCGGTACGGCGGTACTCGGCGATGACGTCGCGGTACGGCACGATCGACGTGTTGCGCAGCCCCTTGCCCTGCTGCCGGCCGCGCGTGCGCTCCGGCCCCTGCCCCGAGGGCTGACCGCGCAGCATCCAGTCGTCACCCGAGGCCGCTCCCGTGGGTGGGTCGAACACCGTCGACAGGTCGAGGTCGCGACCGGTGCGTGGCTGCCCGTCGCCGTCGCCCGTTCCGGACTGAGACGAACCGCCTTGACCTGACCGCGCACCGGT
>DATLGM010000319.1:0-4716 GCA_035540515.1 Egibacteraceae bacterium
GCACTACGACAACCCGCTGGCGATCGCGGTCAGCCCCAACGGCCGGCAGCTGTACGTCACGGGGTCGTCCTACGACGACTACTCGATCGTCGCAACCGACGCGCAGATGGTCACCGTCGCCTACGACGCCGCCACCGGGCAGGAGCTGTGGAGCCGGATCTGGGACGGGCGCCCCGACGCGACCGACGTCGGCAAGACCATCACCGTGACGCCCAACGGCCGGACGGTCATCGTCGGGGGAGTGACCACGACCGCAGAGCGCGACCTCGACTACGTCACCGTGGCCTACGACGCCGCCAAGGGACGCGAGATGTGGGCCAAGACGGCGACGGGGTTGCGGCCCGGCGGCTCGGACGTCCTCAACGGGATCGCCATGAGCCCCCGCGGCGACCTGGTGTACGTCACCGGCGAGTCCGCGGGCGTCGAGCAGTACGACGCCGACTACCTCACGATCGCCTACGACGTCCGCAACGGGCGCGTAGCGTGGCAGCAGCGATTCGCCGGCATCGACGAGGGCGGCTCGGACCGAGGTCGGTCCGTTGCCGTGTCGCCCGACGGGTCGCAGGTCTACGTCACCGGGGACAGCTACGGCGGGCGGCGGGACGGCACCACCCAGTACGACTACGCCACCGTCGCCTACGACGCCAGGTCCGGCGCTCAGCGCTGGGTCGCCCGCTACGGCGGACCCATGGCCGGGTTCAACTATCCCGTCGCGGTGGCGGCCTCGGCCGACCGTGTCGTGGTGACCGGCCAGAGCCGAGGGGCCACGGCGGAGGACGTCCGCGACTACGGCACCGTGGCCTACGACACCGCCACCGGCGACGAGGTCTGGCGCCAGCGCTACGCCCCGCCCAACTCTGACGAGATCGCCCTCGACCTCGCCATGTCACCCGACGGTACAGCCGTGTTCGTCACCGGCAGCAGCACGCCCGCGGTGCGATACACCGCCCTCAGCGAGGCCGCCACCGTGGCGTACCGCACCGACGACGGGCGTGCGCTGTGGACCTCCCGGCTCGACGTCGGCGCGGGCAACGCCGCGCTGGGCCGCCGGCTCGCAGCCACACCTGACGGCGGCGTGGCACTGGTGGGCCAGACGACGTACAGCGCCGACCCGCTCAAGCCACAGTCGCAGAACATCTACGACGCGCTGATCGTGCGGTACTGAAACACCCGGGAACAGCCCCGCACTTGAACGGGTCCGCCGGGGGTGAGCCGGCGGACCCTTGTCGCGGTAGTGCCGCAGGCTATGGACTGGTCTCGGTCAGGAACGCGGCGTTGACCCAGCCGACGCCGTCACCGGGGACGACGATTTCACGCCACAGCGTCGTGCCGACGTCGGCGATGCGTCCGGTGGACTGGATGGCCGGCGCCGGCTGCGGCTCGGGTGCCGGCTCAGGGGCCGGCTGAGGCGCCGGCTGCACGACGGGAGGTTCGGGGACTGGCTCGTCAGGCGTCAGCGGCACCTCGCTGACGCGGGTCGCAAACGCGAAGATCAGCATCGCGGCGATCGCCACGATGCCGATGATCGCCCCGTAGAGCCAGTCGTAACGGGGACCGGTCGGGGGTTCGGGACGCGCGGGCGTGGGCGCGACCGGGGGACGTTCCAGCAGCGGTGTGCGGGCCATTGCAGCCTCCTCCCACACGGAACGCGTAGGACGGCGCCCACGGCGTCCGCTGGCGTGATCGTCTCCCCCCGGGGCTCCGCGAGACAGGGCCGTTCGGACTGCTGCCATGCGCTGAACGTCCCGCCGCCGACCTTGCCCCTCGACGGCGCCGCCTGACAGGAGTCCAATGAAGGGTCCACCGGCAGCGGAGGAGGTCCTCATGTTCGTGCAGGTCATCACCGGCAAGGCGACGGATACCGAGGCGCTGCGAGCACGCCTTCAGCAGTGGTTCGAGCAGCTGCGGCCCGGCGCCGACGGCTGGGTCGGCACGACCGCTGGGGTCGCGGACGACGGGACGTTCGTGGCAATGGCGGCGTTCGAGTCCGAGGAGGCAGCCCGCGCCAACAGCGAGCGTGCCGAGCAGGGCCAGTGGTGGGCGGCCACCGAGCCGCTGATCGAGAACCCACACTTCATGGACTCGACGGATGCGCGCCCGTGGCTCGGCGGGCCGGACCCCGACGCGAAGTTCGTCCAGGTCATGCAAGGCCGGGTGCTCGACGAGGAGGCGGCCGAGGCCATGATGAGCAGCGAGATGGACGCGGCGGTGCGGGAGGCGCGTCCGGACGTCATCGGCGGTCTGGTCGCCCGCCACGGTGACCGCTTCACCCAGGCCGTGTTCTTCACCGACGAGGCAGCGGCCCGCGAGGGCGAGAAGCGCATGGACGAGCAGGGCGGCGGCCCCGGTGAGGAGTTCGACCAAGCACTGGGCGACCTGACCTTCACCGACCTTCGGGACCCCTGGCTGTACGCGCCCTAGGAAAGGCGAAAGCCCCCCGGCCGCCGAGCGCGGGGGGCGTTCTTTCGCGCGTCGCCGCCGCGACGACGCGCTGGTGGTGGCTTTAGCGTTCGCGCAGCGGCACGTCGTCGTGCAGCGTCGCGTCGGGCACGACCGGCAGGGTGTAGCCGGACTTGTCCGGACCCGTATAGACGGTCACCTGGGTCTCGTGGTTGAACGTCGCGTGGTGCGGGCTCGCGCTGGAGATCTCCATCACCAGCGACTGTCCGGCGGGCACCCAGCCGGCCATCGTGAAGCACGACATCGGCAGCGCCATCTCCTGGGTCGGGACGACCGGGGCGATGTCGTGGACGCCGTGGCGCAGCTGCGGCTGGATCGCGCAGAAGTTCAGCGGCTCGCGGTTGCCCTGCGCGTCCTGCCGGTACAGCGTGGCGATGATGTGCGACACCTGGCTGTTGTTCACCGAGGCGTTCAGCTGCAGGCGGGGCAATCCGACGAACACGGTGTCCTCGGTCAGCGGCTCGGAGGCGAACTCGATCGTCTCGGTGGAGCGGAGCAGCACCGCCGACGCCGAGCTCATCGACTTGCTGCCGTTGCCGTCCGGCGCCGTGAACTTCAGCGACCCGTCGCGGGCGTCGGGGAACAGTCCAGTGCGCACGGCCGGGCGTCGCCACGCGTCGGCGGTGTGCACCTTCGTGCCCCACGTCTCGGGATCACGGACCTGCGTCAGGCTCATCGGCTGCTCGCCGTTGAGGAACGCCTCGACGGCCGGGCCGGTGTCGACGTCGCGGCCGGCCAGGTGCTTGTCGAACCACGCGTGGATGGCGTACTGCATCTGCTCGAAGCGGCAGGTGGGGTGGGCGACGCGGCGGTTGGACTCGTCACCGCACCGACCGTTGGTCGAGCCGTGGTCCCACTGGCCGACCCACACCTTGTCGCCGGGACGGTTGTAGCGGCCGTTGAAGAACCACTCGGCGGCGGGGATGCGGGCGGCGTTGTCGTGGACGCCGTGGATCATGAAGACCGGGATGTCGGCTTCCATCGCGCCCTGGCGGTGGTCGCGCCGGGCGTGCCACAGCTCGTACTGGCCGGTGACCTGACCGGTGCCGGAGATGGCGGCCGAGTGCTGCATGCCGCAACCCGCCTCGGGGTTGGGTGCGTTGTCCCAGTTGTCACCGGTCGGCGCGCCGGTCAGGACGGGCTCGTTGAACCCGGGGGGCAGGTCACGCACAGCGGCCAGGCCCTCATAGGCGACCATCGGGCCGATCCACTGCAGCAGCCACGGCACGCCCTTTTGGAACTGGTGGTCGTACATCGACGCCAGGCCGGCACTGGGGACGATGGTGGTCAACCCGCGGGGGTTCATCGCCGCCGCGACGCTGGGCGTCGAGCCGACGTACGAGTGGCCGGTCATCCCGACCTTGTCGTTGGACCACGGCTGGTCCGCGAGCCACTCGATCGTGGTCTTGAGGTCCCGCGCGTCGTTGGGGCCGAGGTGGTCAAGGCAGCCCTCGCTGCGCGCCGTCCCGCGCAGGTCCATCATCGCCACCGCGTAGCCGCGAGGCGCGAAGTACCCGGTCAGACCGAGGTTGTTGCCCTGGGCGTCCTTGGGGTCGGGGAACATGCGATCGCCGATGCGCGTCGCGACCGTGCCGTGGTACGGGCTCGCCTCCAGGATCACTGGCCAGGGACCGTCGCCGTGGATCTCCGGGTCGGGCCGAGTGATCTCCAGGTACAGCTGCTTGCCGTCAAACGCCTCGAGGTGAACGACCTCGGTGGCGATCTCGGGGAAGTCCGGCTGCGACAGTCGGGGCGCCTGGGCGATGTAGTCGAAGGGGCCTGCCGAGGGGTCGGCCGGGTCCGAGGGCGCGGGGGCGGACGGTGGCGAGGCCTTCCCGCCGCCGGCGTGGGCCGGCCGGTTGCCGCGACCGTCGGGTGGCGCCGCGACTGCGGCGGGCATGGCGACGGCGAGCAGGGCCAGGATGCTGATCACTGTCATGACGGCAGTGAGGAGCTGGCGGCGCATGAAACAGACTCCTGTCAGGGCGGGCGGCGTGGCGAACGCCGGTTGAGGCGTTTGGACTAGTTAACGAGCGTTGCGCGCACAGGTGACGGGGTGCGTTTGCGGCCATCGATGCGCGCTAGCGCAAGGCGCCGGAATGGGCTGAACGGATCAGCGGGCGACTAGTCCATTGCGAGCAGAAATAGCCGGTTGGAGCCATTCACCCGATGAGAGGCACCGACGATCATCTCTGCCGGTACCGCACACCCTGTGCGGTACCGGCAGAGATGATCGTCGGTGCCTCTCATCGGGTG
>DATLGM010000320.1:0-1928 GCA_035540515.1 Egibacteraceae bacterium
CTTCACACCGCCGGGCGCGACCGCGGGTGTCCTCGACGCGGCGTTCGGTGCCGGCGGTGGCCGCATCGGCGAGTACGACGAGTGCTCGTTCCGACTTGCGGGCACCGGCACCTTCCGCCCCTCGGCAGCGGCGAACCCGACTGCCGGGCAGCGCGAGCAACGCAATGCCGCCAGTGAGGAGCGGATCGAGGTGCTCGCCGCCGGTGAACGGTTGCGTGCGGTCGTCGACGCGATCGTCGCCGCACATCCGTACGAAGAGGTCGCCTACGACGTCTACCCGTTGCACGCGACCGGCGGGCCGGGCCCGACCAAGGGGCTGGGCAGGGTTGCGGACCTGCCCGCGCCTCGACCGCTGCGCGAGGTCGCTCGTGCCATCCGGGATGGCCTGCCCGCACCACATCTCCGGGTGGCAGGGGATCCGGACCGGGTGGTGTCCCGCGTCGCCGCCTGCGGCGGGGCTGGGGACGCGCTGATCGATGCGGCCATGGCCGCCGGGGCGGACGTGTACGTCACGGGCGACTTGCGCCACCACCCAACGCTGGACGCGTTGACGCAGGGGCTGGGGGTGATCGACGCCGGGCACTACGCGACCGAGGCGCCGGCCATGGCGCATCTGGCGGAGCGGCTGGAGGACGCCGCCCGGCGACGCGGCCTGTCCGCCCGGCTGCTAGCGTCGGCGGTGCCGACGGAGCCGTGGGTGGCCGACTGGGACAAGGAGACGACGCAGCGTTGATCGAGGCGACCACAGAGCAGCAGCAGCGCCTCCTCGCCCTTCAGTCCGTCGACACCGCCATCCAGCAGCTCGAGCATCGCCGTGCCAACCTGCCTGAGCAGAAGGCGCTGGACGAGAACGCCGACACGCTGGCCAAGGTCAGCGCCGAGTACGCCGGCGCGAAGGACAAACTTGAGCGGCTGTCGGCCCAGCAGCGCAACCACGAGTCCGAGATCGCCACCGTCGACGCCCGCCGCAAGTCCGAGGAGGGGCGGATGTACTCCGGGTTGATCCGCTCGGAAAAGGAGCTCGAGGCGCTGCGCCAGGAGATCTCCAGCCTCAAGACGCGCAAGAACGACCTGGAAGAGTCCCTGCTGGAGATCATGGAGCAGGTGGAGGACCTCGAGTCGCTGGTCGAGACGCTCAAGCAGCGCCACATCGAGCTCACGTCGTCGGTCGACGAGTTGACACAGGCGCGGGACACCGCGGCCACCGACATCGACGCGGAGCTGCGGGAACGCCGAGACGAGCGGCAGCGCGCCACCGAAGGCATCCCGGAGGACGTCCTGACGTATTACGAGCAGCTGCGTGATCGCAAGGACGGCGTCGCCGTCGCCGAGCTGCAGGGCCGCACCTGTGCCGGGTGCCGGCTGGAGCTGACGCAGATCGAGCTTGAGGACGTGCGCGCTGCCGCGTCCCACCGGCTCGCCAAGTGCGAGCAGTGCGGCCGCATTCTCGTCCCCGTCTGACCCTGTCGCGCCCGTGAACGGCCCGAACCGGCTCGCACGCCGGCTGACGACGACCGACGCCGTCGTGATCGGCCTCGGCGCGATGCTGGGCGCGGGGGTGTTCGCCGCCCCCGGCCCGGCGGCCGCGGCTGCCGGCAGCTGGCTGCTGGTCGGACTGGCGTTGGCCGCGTTGGTGGCGTACGCCAACGCGACGTCATCGGCGCAGCTGGCGGCGCTACACCCCGAGGCCGGCGGCACGTACGTCTACGCGCGGCGGCACCTCGGTGAGTACTGGGGTTTTCTGGCCGGGTGGTCGTTCGTCGTCGGCAAGACCGCGAGCCTGGCGGCGATGGCTCTGACCTTCGGCTCGTACGTGGCCCCGCACTGGGCCAGGCCGATCGGCATCGTCGCGGTCGTCGTGCTGGCGGCCGTCAACTACCTGGGGGTGCAGAAGACGGCCCGGCTGACGCGGGTGATCGTTACCGTGG
>DATLGM010000321.1:0-8341 GCA_035540515.1 Egibacteraceae bacterium
TACGGTGTCGCGTTCGGGCTCTCGGTGGTCGCGATGGCGTTCAACCCGGCCGCGTCGTCGGTCACGCCGGAGGTGGTGGAGGCCGACGAGCTGGTCGACGCGAACGCCGCCCTGTGGACCGTCGCCGTGGCCGTGCAAGTCGTGCTCGCTCCCGTCGCCGGCCTTGTCGTCGCCTGGCTGGGTCCCGGCGTCGCGTTCGGCGCCAACGCCGTCTCGTACGTCCTGTCCGCCGCCGTGCTGCTGAGGCTGGCCGCGGGTCGAACGCCCGCCGACATCGCCGTACGCGGGTGGGCAGGCGTGGTCGCCGGGGTGCATGCCGTCCGCTCGCACCCGCTGCTCTCCCGCCTCGCGGTCGTGCAGGTGTTGGCCTCCCTGTCCGCCGGCGCGACCGGCGGGCTGCTCGTCGTGCTCGCCGACGAGTGGTTGGGCGTGGGCGCGTCAGGGTTCGGCTTCCTACTCGCCGCCATCGGCGTCGGCGCCGCCGTCGGGCCGTTGATGCTCCGCGCGCGAATCCGCGCGTCGGATAGGAGGTGGTTGTTCGGCCCGTACCTCTTGCGCGGAGGCGTGGACCTGACGCTCGCCGGCGTCGGCAACCCCGCAGTCGCGTTCGCCGCACTCGGCGCGTACGGCGTCGGCACGTCGACCGGGATGATTGCGTACCAGGCGACCCTGCAGACCGAGGTTCCCGCCGAACTGCGGGGCCGCGCGTTCGCCTTGTACGACGTGCTGTGGAACGCCGCCCGGCTCGTGTCCCTGGGTCTTGGCGGGATCCTGGCCGACGCAGTGGGCATTCGCGCCGTGTACGTGCTGGGCGGAGCGTTGCTGCTCGCGGCCGGGGCGGTCGGCTGGTCGGGCCCGCGGCGACGACACAGCGTGACAGGCCCGCAGGTCACGTTGCTGTACTCCGAGGGCTGCCCGAACTGGCGGCTCGCCGAGGAGCGGCTCGCCAGGCTGGCGGACGAGTTCGGGTTCACCCTCACCCGCCGCGCGTTGGCCACGACGGAGGACGCACACGCGGAGGGCTTCCGCGGCTCGCCGACGGTCCTCGTCGGCGGCGTCGACCTCTTCCCCGCAGGCGACCAACGGGTGGGGCTGTCGTGCCGGGTGTACGAGACTCCTGGCGGGTTCGCGGGGTCACCCACCTACGAGCAGTTGCGCGACGCGCTGGCCGCTACGGGGTAGCACCCTGGCTGCCGCAGCCGGGCTGCTGCCGTGCCCCCCGCTGCGGCTGCGCCACGGACGCGCGGTGCCGGCGGCTCGGGAGTCCCCGCTCGACCGGCAACCTCTCCTGCGAGCATTCCCGCCGCGAACACGACGACGTCGACGGCTTCAGCGTCGGGTTTGACGGAGACCACCAACTCTGCCGCCCGGTACAGCAGGGCGTTGTCGTCGGTGAGCGGGGTTCCGTCCAACCGCGCCGCCCGCCGCACGTCGGTGGACGCGCCTACGCCCGCCGCCGAACGCTCAGCCGCTCAACGCCCGGCTCGTCGGTGGACGCGGTGCGGCGCGCCGCTGTTGCTGCTTCCGCCAGCCGTACCGGGTCATCCCCTGCGGCTTGTACACGTTCAGCACCATGATGACCGCCAGCACCACCAGCCCGCCCACCGAGTGGACCAGTGTGCCCCCGAGCGCGCGCAGGTCGTCGGCTGAGGCCGCGGAATCCGCTGCCACTGCGGCAAACGCGTTAATCGTGCGTGTTTCGGCTAGCAGGACACCGGTCGCCGCGACCGTGAGCACCAGGGAGATGAGGACCCAGTAGTGGCGGAACAGCCCCCACTTCGTGCCAAGGGATATCACGACGCCGGTGAGCAGTGAGCCAACAGCGAGGGGGACGACCACGTACCGGGTCACCATCGCCATCGCGAGGTAAGCGGCCCGCAGGATTTGTGCGTCATCGGCAGTGGCCGCGGTCACGTCCAGGGCAATGTACGCCGCTACCGCGCCCATCCAGCCGACGGACACGGTGAGGTGCACGATGAGCACGAGCCTTCGAGCGCCGCCCGACATCGTCATCCGTCGCCGCCTGCAGGCGGCGTGTGCTCAGCGCCTGGCGAAGCCGCGCTCGGCGTTGCGGCGGGGGTCGCCTGCTCGCCGGGCTGGCGGTGCCGTGCGGGGCCGTGACCGCCCGGGCCGCCGCCGGCTAGGAGTACTGCCACCACCAGTGCGGCCAGGAGCAGGCCGGCGACTCCGAAGGCCTTGACCCAGCGGGGGGCGCGAGGCGGCGACTCACCGTGAGCCGTGGCGTCGCGGCCTGGGGCGCTGTCTTGGGGCGGTAGACACATCTGGCTCTTTCGGTCAGGGACTCCTGCGGAAGTTTGCGATACAGAGTGTATACGGCTGAACAGGGCGTATCGGGTGTGTGCTTGTCGTACGCTGGTGTCGTGCCGAAGCTGTGGGAAGGGACGATCGACGCGCACCGTCGCGCGGTGCGCGACGCCGCCCTACGGACGGTGGCGGAGCTTGTCGCCGACCACGGGCTGCGGTCGGTGACCATGTCGCGGATCGCGCACGAAACCGGAATCGGGCGCGCGACGCTGTACAAGTACTTCCCCGATGTCGAGTCGATCCTGCTCGCTTGGCACGAGCGCAAGATCAACGGCCACTTGGAGCACCTCGCGGCGGTGCGGGACGCCCACGACGGGGCTGGTGAGCGACTCGGAGCGGTGCTGGAGGCGTACGCGCTGATATCCCACGAGTCGCACGGCCACCACGACACCGAGCTCGCCGCAGTGCTGCACCGCGACGAGCACGTGGGCCACGCCGAGCGACACCTCCGCGCCATGATCCAGGATCTGCTTGGCGACGCTGCTCAGGCCGGCCACGTTCGTAACGACGTGGCGCCGTACGAACTCGCTAACTTCTGCCTGCACGCACTCTCGGCTGCTCGAGGCCTGCGCTCAAAGGCAGCGGTCGAACGTCTTGTTGCGCTGGTCTTGGTGGGACTACGGTTCCCGCCGTGACCGTGCAACGCCGCCGCAACGGGATGTCGCTGCTTTTCAGGGGGGGCGTTGATAGCGGCGGCACTTCCCGTGCCGCACCTTCCGCATCGAGGTCTCATGGTTATAGACCCGCTGGCCGATCCTGCTTGCAAGGCAGCGGCTGGTCCCATCGCCAACTTTATCCCGATTCGACTTCGCCGGGATGGTAATCGTGTTTTCGGCAGTGGGTGGCTCTAGGAGGCTGCCGCTCGCCACTTTGCCAAGCACACGACGGTGGCAGCAGCGGCGATGTGGACAGCAAGCGGGAGGATGTACATGGCCTGGCCTGTTCGGCGCGCCGCGGTCGCGGCGAGCAGGGCGCCGACCCCCCAACCCAGGGACGCGAAGCCGGTCGCGTACGGGGCGACCAGGGCGAGGACGGCCGCGGCAGCGGCCATGACAAAAGCGGCGGATAGCAGCTGTGCCGGGCTGTAAATGGCCGCGAGTTCGCCGTTGCTGGCGGCGCTGGTCATCCCAATGAGCACGAGCGTCCCGAGGAACCCGCCGACGAGACCTCCGAGCAGACCTCTGGTCCGGCCGAAGACCCAGGACAGCAGGAGCAGACCGACAAGGAGACCGATCATTTCTCAGTCCTCCGATCCATCCGGCGGGGGAGGAGCATCGGTGACGCCATGAGAGCCGGCTCAGGGGAGGTCTGGCCGGATGGCATGACGTCGGGTCCAGAGTGTGTCGAAGAATGCGGGCCAGTGCGTTGCGGGGTTGTGGTGGGGACGGATCTCGTCGAGGACGTCGAGCGCGCGTTGTTGGGAGGGCGTGAGTCGTTCTCCATTGGTGCAGGCGTCGAGGCCGAACGCCGCAGTCAGTGCTTGCAGCAGCTGCTCGCGGAGTCGCGGCCAGTCGTGGGGATCGCCGAGGGCGTGCGCCAACTGGAGGTAGTGGACGAACTGGTCGCGGTGGATCCACGGCAGATCCTCGATGCCGATGCCGGCTCGGTCGAACATCGTGAGTCCTCCTACTGGATGGATGACAGGATCCAGCGTCGCGGTCGTGGCTGCCGGCTAAAGCGATCGCGCTTGTGGACAACTGAGCGCTGATCCTGACTCGACTTCATCGACGCAGCACCGGCTCAGCGTGGTCACGCGTTTGCTGGCGTGTCTTGAGGCCGACCAGTTGACGGTCCAGTTCGCCGAGCTTGCGCTGCCAGTGGCGGACGAGGTCGCGCGCAGCGCGATAACCGGGTGCGTCAGGAGTGAGTTCGGCCAACCGCTGCGCGGTTGCCTCGTGGGCGGCGGCGACCATGCGACGGGCCTCGGCGATGTGTTGGATCGTGTTGTCAGACGGGACGGCCACTCTTGTGGTCGGGGGGGTTCGGTAATGCGCCACCGCCAGAAGGCGCTGGAGGTCGACTACGCGCAACCGTCCCCCGTGGGCACGAAGCTTGAGAGTGAGTGCCCCCCAGCGGTCCCCTTCGGTCCTAGTGACGACCGTGGCGACGATATGGGTGTCGGTGAGCCGGGAAATCTGCGGCCGGCCGATGTGGTCGTTCTGGACTGGTCCGCCACCGAAGCGTCCGAGCTGGCCTGGTTGAATTGATCGCTGGGTCGGGTCCATCAGCGAGGCCAGGTGGACTGGTGGACGCAGGCCGCGTTCCACCTCAAGGCAGGTGCGGGCGACGAAGCGAAGGATGTCGGCGAGTTGCTCGTCGGTCGGCATACGGGAGCCGGTCCCGTCTGCCGTCATCGTGAACGCCCCGCCGTCTCGGCGTGCCGGCTGGTGTGGGCGCTCGCCTGCGTGCGGGCGGCGTCGAGCACTCGGTCGAGCTGGTCTGGCGGGACCAGCTGTCGGGTGACCTGCCCGACGCGCTCGTGGAGTTGCTTGAACCGGTCGATGTCGCCGCGGATCCATCCGGCGATGTAGCCGGCGGAGTGGCCGGTGATGTCGTGGCCGAACCTTGCTGAGATGGTATGGGCGGCCGCTTCGGCAACGGCCTCGCAGTCGGGACGGTTGTGCGCGTAGTAGCCCCGGTTGCCGGCGACGTCAGCAGCGACGAGCTCGGGATCCTCGCGGTGAGCCAGCTCGTGCGCGAGAACGGCCAGTCGCTCCCCAGGGCTGAGGGCGGCGTCGAGCGCGACGCGGTCGCCATCGCGCCGGTAGTAGCCCGACAGCCCCTCAGGCAGCTCGCGGACCTCGACGGCGATCCGATGCGCACGGCAGTAGCCGTCGAGGTGCTCGGCGAGCTCCCGAGGTGCCTGATCAGGAGCAGGCCGCCCGAGCTCCGGGAGCGGCTCCCCCTCAGTGGCGGACAGGTCGAAGACGTAACCGATTCCGAAGCCGACGCGCCGCCTGACCTTGGCTTGGTCGGCCTCGGTAGCCGGCGGTGCCACGCGGTCACCGGTCGCGGGATCCACCCAGTAGGGCTTGGGGTGCCAGACCATGATCCCGCGCTCGCCCTTGCGGACATGGCGGCCGAGCTGCTGCCAGGTCCGATACGAAGCGATAGTGCCGGCGGCGGCAGGGCGGTCGGCGAGCTGCGCCATGATCCACATGGAGTTGGCGGGGGTGTAGCGGTGGAACAGGGACATGCGGCGGAACCACTCGCCGTACTCGCCGGAGTCGACGATGCGGCGGAGTTCACGCTCCAGGGCTTCCTCGGCGGCGGCCCGACGCTGCTCGACGGTGACACGGGTGGTCGGCATCGTTGCCTCCTCAGTGCGCATCAGCCACGACGGGCGGCGATCCGCCGCACCGGTGCATCCACGGAGCGGCTGCCTGGGGGCGGGGGAGCAGGGACGGCGCGCGGGGTCTGCAGGCCCGCGGCGAGCCCCGAATCAATGGTCCGGCGCGTCTCGGCTGGGCCTAACCCGATACCGGTAGCGACGCGCTCGAGTTCCGCCGCGACGTACTGACGGTCGAGCAGTCCGGCCGCAGTGAGCTGCCCGAGGTTGAACGCCGCCCGGTTGAGGGTGTCGTTGCGGCTGCCCACTGCCGCCGAGGTCAGGCGGGTCAGCTCCCGGTGCAGCGCGGACGCGGCGTAGCGCTGCTCGCGGCTACCGTGTGCCAGCGGGGGAGCGGCCACCTCAACGGACGCCACGTCGGACGTCCGGGTCCGGTCCGCCAATTCGAGCAGCCAGCCGGGCGGTGCGGCTGGCGGGATGCGCCCGGTCCACTGGTACCGGTCACCGCAGGCGTGCGTCGAGGGCGGCACGACGATGTAGCCGCCGTCACCACGCACGTCGATCCCAGGCAGCAGCCGGGCTCGGTTGCTGACCGGCTGGCCTGGATGGGCGAACAGCAGCTGACGGCCACCCGAGCCCGTGCGCTGCTCACACGTCGCGGGCAGCGGGCCGCGGTCGGCGACAAGGCGCGCGAGGCTGGCAGGGCCGTCGGGCAGGTCCACGTCGAGGACCATCAGGCCGGAGGCGGTGCCCGTGGACACGCCGACGTTGGCATGGGGCCACCGTGCCCACCAGGTGCGGATCAGGTCGGGGTCGATGGACGCATCCCGCAGCCCGCGAACCGTCCGGGGGTGCTTGCCGGGCGACCCGCAGTCGCGGAGGTGGCAGCTGCAACCCGAGGCGCGGGGCGTGTGCAGCGGTACGACGGGCCAGCCATGCGCGGCGTAGCGCAGGGCGACCTCAACGAGGTGGTGCGGGTCAGCCTGATCGGGGCGCAACACGGTGGTCATCACTGGCTCGCGCGGTGGTAGACCGCCAGCTCTGGTTGCAGGCGCTTCCGTGCCCGGGTGACCCGCTGCCGCACCGCGTCATAGGAGAGGCCGTGCCGTGCCGCTACTCCGACTAGCGGCTCGTGGTTGGCCAGCGCCAACAGCGACTCGCGCGTCGGCTCGTCGAGGGCGGCGAGCACGCGATCGAGATCCAGGGTGAGGTCGGGGTGCGGATCCCAGTCCCCGCCGGAAATAGCATCCCGCTGGGTGTGGAGGCTGGGGCTGGCGACAGGGCACTCCCGCCGGCGCCGGGTCAGGTGCTGGGCGACGACCCTGGACAGCCTGCTCGTCAGCGTGCGGGCGACGCGACGGCGCAGCCACCTCGTCTCCGTGAGGTCGGCGCTGGCGACCGTCCGGTGGAGCACCTCCAGGCAGACCGCGCCCCATTCCGTCGGGTCGTGGTCGAGTAGCGCCCGGCCGCGTGCGATGAGCAAGGGCCGGTGGGTGGTGGCCAGCCAGCCCAACGCGATGGGGTCACCGGCGGAGGCCGCCGGGACCAGGCGCCCGTAGCACGCTCCGCCGTCGGATTCCGGCCGGTCGACGTGGGCAAGGACGCCGCCCGGGCAGCCAAACCCGAGCAGTCGGGTCGCCTGTTGTTGCCTTTCGTCCTTCTCGAGCGTGGTCCAGCGGCGGGTGACATCACCGAACGGGGCGGGGGTCGAGTCGTACATCGGCACAGCTCCTGGTCAGAGGTGTGCCGACCGTCCCCCCGACCTGATGCTGAACTGATGCCGAACTGATGCTGGGGGCTATGCGGCGGAGCTTTTCTGAGAATTTCTCCGCGTTGTGCCTATGCGGGAGGCGGACCGGGCCTATGCGGGCGCGGCGCGTCGACGTAGTGCGCTACTCAACGAGCCACCGGTGCAGCGGCAGCTGCCACAACTCGGCGACGTCACGCACCGCCTCGCGGTGCTCCTCGACGTGCCGGGACAACACCACGGGATCCATGAACTCCACTGGCGTCCGGTCGAAGGCTGCCCAGCACCACTCGACCAGGTCATGCCGCGAGCGGTACGCGATGCCGCTGTAGGGCGGGTCGAGGTCCCACACCGCCAGGGAGGCGTGCCGGGTGACGTCTCTGCCGAAGGCACTTGCAAGCAGTACGCCGGCCTGGTCGAGATGGGGGCGGTGAAGCCCGTCGCCGAGAACCGCGCGACCGCGGGGAGCGGCCAGGAGCGGCTCGACGTTGAGGTCCGTGTCGGGAAACGCCAGCGTCGCTGGCGCGTGGATGTCGGCGAAGCGGACCTCCTCGGGAAAGCTGCACCTGGCCACCTTTCTCGTGGCAAGGAAGTCCGCGACAGCATCGGCCAGGCTGGGCGCGTCGTCGCCGTCCTCACCGACGACGTCCTCGGTGCGGCGCTTGGCCTCCTCGTCGGGACGCAACCACGCCAGCGCCTCAAGCGCGCAGCCGCGGAGGCTGGTCGCCAGGTACCGAACGAGGAAGCGGCCGTCGGCGTTGCGTCTCGGATCGTCGTAGCGGTTGTCGCCGGGATGCTCACTCGCCGGCGGCAGCTGCTCAGGATCACGGTGCAACCGCCACACCCCAGCGGCCGGCACGGGCCGGGTTGGGAGGGCTGTCAATCTTCGATGAGGCGACGTGCCGCGGCGAGCAAGGCCGGCCCTGCCTTGTCCGGCGGCCCTTCAGCGAGCACCACCAGCGGGGCTCGATCACCGAGAT
>DATLGM010000322.1:0-13832 GCA_035540515.1 Egibacteraceae bacterium
CGCGCGCTCACGGTCGCGCGCCGCCTGCTCCGCGGCGACCCGGCGCGCCTCGGCCTCGGCTGCGGCCTGCCGGGCCGCCTCGCGGCGGGCGGCCTCCTCGGCGCGCCGGCGCAGCTCCTGCTCCAGGCGGCTGCCTTCGGCTTCCAGCTCGCTGACCATCGCGACGTACGAGCGACGGTCGGACTCCAACCGCGCGACCAGCAACCGGCGCTGCTCGGCCTGGGCGTCGACCTGCGCCGCCACGGCCTCCCGCTCCGTGACGATCTCGGCGGCGGCATCACGGCGTTGGGCGTCCTCGGCGCGCTGCGCGGCATGGCGCTCTTGCAGCTCGGCCAGGTCGGCCGTCGCCCGCTCGACGTTGACCTCCAGCGCCGAGATCCGCTCCACGCGCCGCTGGTTCTCCTGCAGCACCGAGCGGGCGTACTTCAGTCCCCGTTGGAACTGCTCGAGGTTGTCCACGCCCACGACGATGTGGGCCCACCCCCCGCGGCCGCCGTACATGTACGTCGCGCGGGCGCGGTCGTTCAGGGCGGTGCGGTTGAGCTCCAGACGCCGGCGCGTGTCGGCCAGCTTGGCCTCCGTGGCCACCAGCTCCTGGGTGGTGGACTCCAGCTGCGCCTGCGATGCCGCCAGCTCGGCCTGGGCGACCTCGAGATCGGCGTTGAGCCGGGCCAGCTCGGCGTCCAGCTCGGCGCGGCGGGCGTCGAGCTGCTGCAGGTCCGCCAGCTCCACGGCCTTGCGGCGCTCGACCTTGCGCAGGTCGCTGCGGGCCCCGTCGATCTCCTGCTCGACCTCACGCAGACGGGTCTGCGGGTCCGCGGCCGCGCCGACAGCCGCCGGCGTCAAGACACCGGCGAGACAGAGCACCGTGACGACGCGGCGCCACCCAGGAACCGACCTCAGCACTCGGGCAACCTTATACCCCAGACGTTCACGATCACCACTTCAACAACAACAGCAACAGCGCCTGCCTCTGTGTCGACCGGCGCGCGACCGACCTTGACTCAGACGTCGAGGAACCGGCGCAGCGACAGAAACGATGCCAACGAGGCGACGAGGACCCCCGTCAGGACCAGGATCGGGATGATCCGGACCATCTCCGCGGTGGTCAGGAACGGGAAGAAGTCGACCTGGTCCTTGACGCCCGACAGCAGCAGCACGTCGGCCGCGATGAGCAACCCGCCGGCGATCAGCGACCCGATCAACCCGGCGGTGATGCCCTCGAGCATGAACGGCAGCCGGATGTACCAGTTGGTCGCGCCCACCAGCTTCATGATCCCGGTCTGCTCGCGGCGAGCGAAGGCGGTCAGCCGGATGGTGTTGGAGATCAGCGCCGCCGCAGCCGCCAGCTGCAACAGCGCGACGGCGATGGCGCCGTCGCGCACGCGGTCCATGATGTCGAAGAACGGCCCGAGGATCTCGCGCTGGTCCACGACCTCCTCGATGCCGGGGTACCCCTCGAACGCCGAGGCGACCACGTCGAACTGCCGGGGGTCGACGAGCTTGACCCGGAACGAGGCCGGCAACGCGTCCCGGCGCAGTGCCTCGAGCAGCTCGGGGTCGTTGGCGAAGATCTGGCGGGCGTTTTCGTACGCCTGCTCTTTGGATTCGTAGATCACCTGCTCCACCAGCGGGTTCTCCACCAGGTCGCTTTCGATGGAGGTCCGCTGTTCCGGCGAGATGTCGTCGGCCAGGAACATCGAGATCTCGACCTGGGCGTAGAGCACCTGCTGGGCTTTGCGGACCTGGAAGTGCGTCCAGGCGCCGGCACCGAGCACCGCCAGACTCACGGTCACGGTGACGATCGTCGCGACCGTCATCAGCAGGTTGCGGCGAAGGCCGGTGCCGACCTCCCCGAACAGGTAGCGCCACCTAGGACCCATAGCCGTACACCCCCCGGGACTGGTCGCGGACGAGGGTGCCGTTGGACAGCTCCACGACGCGCCGGCGCATCGAGTCGACGATGTGCTGGTCGTGGGTGGCCATCACGACCGTGGTGCCGGTGCGGTTGATCCGGTCCAGCAGCTTCATGATCCCCACACTCGTGGTGGGGTCCAGGTTCCCGGTGGGCTCGTCGCACAGCAGGATCCGCGGACGGTTGACGAACGCCCGTGCGATCGACACGCGCTGCTGCTCGCCACCGGACAGCTCGGTGGGCTTGGCGTCGAGCTTGTGGGACAACCCCACCAGCTCGAGCACCTCGGGCACGGTCCGGGTGATGACCTGCCGGGGCTTGCCGATCACCTCCAAGGCGAAGGCGACGTTCTCCCCGACGGTCTTGTTGTCGAGCAGCTTGAAGTCCTGGAACACGCAGCCCAGCTCACGACGCAGGGCCGGCACGCGCCACGACTTCAGCTGGTTGAGGTTCTTGCCGGCGACCCAGATGTCACCGCGGTCGGGGTTCTCATCTTTGAGCAGCAGCTTGATGAACGTGCTCTTGCCCGAGCCCGAGGAGCCGACCAGGAAGACGAACTCGCCCTTGAGGATCTCCAGGGAGATGTCGCGCAGCGCGACGACGCTGCCCTTGTACGTCTTGGTCACGTGGTCGAGTCGGATCACGTCAGCCTCGGGGGGAGGGGTTCAGGATGTGCGCCACCCGAATGCGGCGCAGGCAATCGATCCCATGGCAAACGCCCGCTCGAAGGCGGGCGAAAGCCGAGGTTAGCACGACCCCTGCCGACGGCCGAGCAGGCTAGGCGGCGGGGACGAGGGCCAGCACCGCACCAACGAGGTCGGCCTCCGTGGCCCCCGACAGCGGGACCGCGTGAACCGGCGAGTCGGGCCAGTGACCCTGCCGCACCAGCGCACCCGTGTCAGCCCCTGCGACCAGCAGGTGCGTTCCGCCCGCCAGCGGCGCGTGCTGCGGCGACGTCAGGATTGCCCGCTCGACGGCGGCGACTTCCACCCCGCGGGTCAGCAGTCGCTGGGACAGTCGGACCATGAGGGCGACGGCGGGGCCGCTGGCGATCAGCGTCGCGAGATGGCCGTCGGCCCAGTCCCGCACCGGCCGTGGGGTCGGCGCCGGCGCGGGCACATCTACGTCGGTCGCGGCGGCCAAGACCAGCACGGCCGGCCGGGCCGCGGCGTCGAGCAACGGCGCGATGTCGGCGCCGCGCCACGGTTGGACCACCGACCAGCCGTCGAGCGCGGCAGCGGCAGCACAGTGTGCGGAGGTGGTGACGGCCAGGCAGCCGGGGTCGACCTCGGCGGCCCGCGGAACGCGGTCGACGACGGTCACGGCGGCGTGGCCACCCAGACGGACCCCCGCGGCGATCCCAAGCCGCGTGGTGGGACCCGGTGCGATCAGGTGCAGCGACGCGCCCTCGACCAGCGATTGCATGCCCGGCCATCGCCGGCCGGTCACCGCCACGAAGGGGTGCCCGATCGCCGCGGCGGCCGCGGCGGCCATCTCACCCATCGGCTGTCGCCAGCACCACGGCTGGCCCAGCCGCGACGGCGTGGTCGAGCGCGCCCAGCAGCCATGCCGGGTCACCGGCCGGCGCCGTGTGCACCGTCCACCCGCACGCGTGCCAGAGCGCCGCCGCCGCGGTGCCGGCGCCGAGCACGGTCAGCATGTCCGCGCGAGCCTCGCGCGCCGCGGTCGCGACCTCCCACAACCGCCCGTCGTCCACCGCGTCCTCGCCCAGCAGGCACCACGATCGCCACACGCTGCCGTCAAGACGGCTGGCCAACGCCGCGCCGAGCGCCAGCGCCAGCGCGTCACCGCCTAACGCGGCCTCGGTGGCCACGACGCAGCGTCACCGCCGGCGGCGGCCACCCGTTCGCGCAGCGCGGCGGCGGCCTCCTGGCCGCACACGACGACGCGGTCGCGGTCAGGCCAGCCCGGGTCGTCAGGATCGAACTGCAACAGGCCGGTGTCCACCAGACCGGCAGCCAGGGCCACGGTGGGCCGTCCGGCGGAAACCTGGCGCAGCAGGGCCAGGTCGGCGCGGTCGAGCAGGGACCGCGACATCTACAGGTCTGCCCCGGCGTCCTCGGCGACCGCCGCTCCCCGGGCCTTCCACTGCAGGTAGGCATTGACGAACCCGTCGATGTCCCCGTCGAGCACCGCCCCGGTGTTGCCGGTCTCATGACCGGTGCGGTGGTCTTTGACCATCTGATACGGATGCAGGACGTAGGAGCGGATCTGGCTGCCCCACGCGACCTCACGCTGCTCCCCGCGCACGGCGTCGAGCTCCGCCTGGCGCTCCTGCCGGCGCTGCTCGGCCAGCTTGGCTTTCAGCAGCGCCATCGCGGTCGCCTTGTTCTGGAGCTGGCTGCGCTCGTTCTGGCAGGAGACCACGATGCCGGTGGGGATGTGGGTCAGCCGCACCGCCGAGTCCGTGGTGTTGACGCCCTGCCCACCGGGGCCCGAGGAGCGGTACACGTCCACGCGCAGATCGTCGTCGGCGATGACGATCTCTTCGTCGACCTCGTCGAGGATCGGGACGACGTCGACGGACGAAAACGCCGTGTGACGGCGCGCCTGCGAGTCGAACGGCGAGATCCGCACCAGCCGGTGCACGCCCCGCTCCCCGTGCAGCAATCCGTAGGCGCGGGCACCGTGGACGGTGAAGGTCGCCGAGCGGATCCCGGCCTCCTCCCCCTCCTGCTCGTCGTGCAGGTCGACTTTGAACCCGTGCCGCTCGGACCAGCGCAGCAGCATGCGCATCAGGCTCTGTGCCCAGTCCTGGCTGTCGGTGCCGCCGGCGCCGGCGTGGACGGTGACGATCGCGTCGCGCCCGTCGTACTCACCGGACAGCAGCACGCGGATCTCCAGGTCGTCCAGAGCGCGGCGCAGCCCGTGCAGTCCTTCGGCGACTTCGTCGGCGGTGGCCTCGTCGTCCTCCTCGCGCGCGAGGTCGTTGAGGACCGTCAGCTCTTCCAGATTGGCTGAGAACTCGTCGTAGACCCGCAGGTCGTCCTCGACGGCGGCCAGCTCGGCCATGACCCGCTGGGCCCGGGCCGAGTCGTCCCACAAGTCGGGGGCGGCGGCCTGGCTCTGCAGCTCCGTCAGGCGCCGGCGCTTGGCGTCGAGGTCAAAGGTACTCCTTTACCTCGGCGAGCTTGCTGGCGTACTCGGACAGCGTCGGGCGGTGATCGGTGACCATGCGACAAGTATGACCCGAGCGCGGTGTCAGCCGGCGCGCCGTACCTCGCCGACGGGCTGGCGCGCGAGGTCGGCGAGGTCGGCGAGCAGCCGCTGGGCGGCGGCGGGGTCGGCCACGTCGTGGTCGAGCTTGACGAACAACACCCGGTCGTCGTCGAACACCAGGCTGGGCACACCGGTGACCCCGAGGTCGTCGCGCGCCTCGGAGTGCCACAACCCCACCTCCGCGCGCCACTGGTCGCTGTCGGTGGTGTACCGGGTCAGATCGAGCCCGGCCTCGGCGCCGATCTCCAGCCAGCCCTGGAAGTCCGACAGGTCCGCGCCGGCGTCGTAGACCGCGGCGAAGGCGGCGTCGACGAAGCACTCGTGGCGATCCCGGCCGGTCTCCCGGGCCAGCTCGGCGAGCGCGAGCAGCTCCAGCGACCAGCTGGGGGTCACGCGGTCCCACGGGTTGGGCTCGTCGGCGGTCACGCCGGTCCAAAACGGCCGGATGTCGACGGTGTGACGCTCGGGCAACAACGACAGCCAGCGCCAGACCCGGTAGCTGCCGTGGTCGGAGAAGTCCAGGTACACCGCGGTCAGGGCTGTCACCTCTGTAGGCGTTTCCGGCCCGCAGATCCTCAAACGCGCGTGGCTCGGTACCATTCGGCGGTCGAAGGGAGTCCGGGTGAGCACGCCGTTGATCGATACGACCGAGATGTACCTGCGGACGGTGTGGGAGCTGGAGGAGGAGGGCATCCCGCCGTTGCGCGCCCGCCTGGTCGAGCGGCTCGGGCTGTCCGCGCCGGCGGTCTCCGAGACAGTCGCTCGCCTGGAGCACGACGGCCTGATGCACGTCACCCCGGACCGCACGATCGAGCTGTCCGAGCACGGTCGTGAGCTGGCGATGAGCGTCATGCGCAAGCACCGGCTCGCCGAGCGGCTGCTGACCGATGTGATCGGCCTGGAGTGGGAGCAGGTCCACAACGAGGCGTGCCGCTGGGAGCACGTCATCTCCGATGCGGTGGAGCAGCGCCTGATCCAGCTGCTGGACCGTCCGACCACCTGCCCGCACGGCAACCCGATCCCGGGGATCGCGGCCGACGGCGAAGAGTCGTGGCAGCAGCTGGAGACGATGTCAGCCGCCGCCGGCAGCGGCGGAGCGGTGACGCTGCGTCGCATCTCCGAGAAGCTGCAGGGCGACGTGTCGGCGATGCGCTTTTTGCGGACCAGCGGTCTGCGCCCCGGCGTCACCGCGACCCTGCGCGCGGCCAACGGCGACGTGGTCGCCGAGGTCCAGGGCACCGCCGTGACGGTCCCCTCCGGCACGGCCGACCACATCTACGTCACTTCGGCGTAGACGGGGGCGGGCACTAGGCTGCCCCCACGATGGCGGCACCCTCCGGACACACCCAGTCGTTCCGTCTGCGCATGCCTGGCGACCACGACACGCTCGAATCGCTGCGGTCCGCGGTGGCCGCTGCCGGTGGCGAGGTAGCGGGTCTGGACGTCGTGGCGGTCGACGGGGACGCGGTCGTGCGTGACGTGACGGTCAACGTCAGGGACGCCCAGCACGGCGACGACCTGCTGGGGGTGCTGGGACGCCTTGCATCCGTGACGGTCGTGTCGACGTCGGATCGCGTGATGCGACTGCACCACGGCGGCAAGCTGTCGGTCGCGGCGAAGGTGCCGGTCGCCACGCGAGAGGACCTCGCGATGGTCTACACGCCCGGCGTCGCCAGGGTGTGCAGCGCGATCGCAGCCAACCCCGATCTCGCCCGCACCTACACCATCAAGCGCAACAGTGTCGCGGTCGTGTCCGACGGTTCCGCAGTGCTGGGACTGGGTGACATCGGGCCGCAAGCCGCCATGCCGGTCATGGAGGGCAAGGCCATGTTGCTGAAGGACTTCGCGGACGTCGACGCCTATCCCATCTGCCTGGACGAGCGTGATCCCGACCGCCTCGTCGACATCATCGCCGCGCTGGCGCCCGGCTTCGGGGGCATCAACCTCGAGGACATCTCCGCCCCGCGGTGCTTCGAAGTCGAAGGCAAGCTGCGCCAGCGACTGGACATCCCGGTCTTCCACGACGACCAGCACGGCACCGCGGTCGTCGTGTTGGCCGCCTTGCTCAACGCCGCCGCTCTGGTCGGCAAGCAGGTGGGGCCCGGCCTGCGGGTCGTCGTCCAGGGCATCGGCGCAGCCGGCATCGCGGTCTCCAACCTCCTCATGGACGCCGGCGTCACCGACCTCGTCGGCGTCGACATGAACGGCATCGTCACCCCACGTCGGCGCGAGGCACGCGACCCGATCTACCGGCGCTTCGGCAAGCAGACGAACCCGCGTCAGCTCGAGGGCCCCAAGGAGGTGGCGCTGGACGGCGCCGACGTGTTCGTCGGACTGTCGGCGGGCAACACGCTCACACCCGAGCAGCTCGAGCTCACCGCCCCGGACGTGATCGTGTTCGCCATGGCCAACCCGCAGCCCGAGATCGACCCGGCCGTCGCCCGCCGGCGTGCCGCCGTCGTCGCGACGGGACGCAGCGACGAGCCCAACCAGATCAACAACGTGCTGTGCTTCCCCGGCCTGTTCCGCGGGCTGCTGGACGCCGGGGCGCGAGAGGTCACCACCGCTATGAAGCTCGCCGCCGCCCACGCCATCGCCGGGATCGTCACGCCCGACGAGCTGTCGGCGGACTACATCATCCCCTCACCGTTCAACCGAGCGGTGGTCCCCGCGGTCGCCGGCGCGGTGACCGAAGCCGCCGCCCGCGGGGCGTGAGCGGCCACGTCGCGGCGCTGCGGCGGCTGGTCGCCGCCATGGCGCCGGTCGACGAACGGCACGAGCGGTCGATCCGGGAGGTGCTCGCCGGCCTGGACACGCTCGACCGGCCGCTGGACGAGCATGCCGACGCCACCCATGTGACCTCGTCGGCCATCGTCATGGGCCCCCGCGGCACGCTGCTGCACCGCCACAAGCGCCTGGGCCTGTGGCTGCAGCCGGGCGGGCACATCGAGCCCGGTGAGGCGCCGGCCGACGCCGCTGTCCGCGAGACGTTGGAGGAGACGGGCATCGTGGCGCGCCACCCAGAGGACGGGCCGGCGCTGGTCCACGTCGACGCGCACGACGGCGGGCGGGGTCACCGGCACCTGGACCTTCGCTACTTGCTGCTGGCCGGCGACGAGGATCCGCGACCGCCGCAGGGGGAGAGCCAGGACGTCCAGTGGTTTCCCATCGACGATGCGATCCGGGTCGCTGACCTCGGACTCGCGGGGGCGCTGCGCCACGTGGGGGAACACGCCGGTCGTTGAACGTGTTGCACGCTGCGGCAAGCCCGTCGGTAGCCTGTTCCGAATCAAGCGGTGCATATCGCGGGACATCCCCTTCCCAGCCTTTGAAGGGTGGCAGCGTGATCGAGTTCGATGCCGTCACGAAGCGCTTCGACGACGGCACTGCGGGTGTGCATGACCTGACGCTGTCGGTCCCTCGAGGTGAGGTTGTCGTGCTGGTGGGACCGTCAGGTTGCGGCAAGACAACGACCATGCGGATGGTCAACCGCATGATCGAACCGACCTCCGGCACGGTCCGGGTTGACGGTCGCGACGTCATGACGGTCGACCCTGCGGACCTGCGCCGGCGCATCGGCTACGTGATCCAGCACATCGGTCTGTTCCCCCACCGCACCGTGGCCGAGAACATCGCGACGGTCCCGGGACTGCTGGGGTGGGACAAGCGCCGGATCGGCGCGCGGGTCGACGAGCTCCTCGCGACGGTGGGCTTGGACGCGGCGGTCCGCGACCGCTACCCCCACCAGCTGTCCGGCGGGCAGCGGCAGCGGGCCGGCGTGGCGCGCGCGCTGGCCGCCGATCCCGACATCATGCTGATGGACGAGCCGTTCGGCGCCGTGGACCCGATCGTGCGCGGCCGGCTGCAGGCGGAGTTCCTCAGGCTGCAGCAACAGGTCTGCAAGACCATCGTGTTCGTCACCCACGACATCGACGAGGCGATCCGCATGGGGGATCGGATCGCCATCATGTCCCAGGGTGGCCACCTCGAGCAGTACGCCACCCCCGCCGACGTGCTCGCCGCGCCGGCAAACGAGTTCGTGGTCGACTTCCTCGGTCCGGAGCGGGGGCTGAAGCGGCTCGCGCTCATCCCCGTGTCCGAGGCAAAGGCTGATCCTGGGCCGGTCGTCCGCCCCGATGACGACCGCCGGCGCGCCGCTGAGATCGCCGAGGCCAACGGCACGGACTGGGTGGTGGTGGTGGACGCCGGCGGCCGGCTGCTCGGATGGGTGCCGGTGGAGGAGGTCACCGGCCGCGTGGATGACGCCACCGCGCGACCCTTTGCCACGCTGGTGCGCGCCACCGACTCCCTGCGTGCCGCCCTCGACGCACTGGTCGGCTCCCACACCGGCGTGGCGGTGCGCGTCAGCGACGGCGAGTACTACGAGGGCATCATCACCCGTGAGACGCTGACGCGGGAGATCATGTGACGCTCCTGGCACAGACGGGGCGACCGTTTCCGGACTGGCAGTGGCTGACCAACCCGCGCAACGTCGAGCGCATGCGTGAGGCGTTCGCCCAGCACGTCGAGCTGACGGTCCTCGCCGTGGTGATCGGTCTGCTGATCGCGGCGCCGCTCGCCGTCGCAGCCGTGCGGTGGCGGCGGCTGTACACCCCGCTGCTGACCTTCACCGGGGTGCTGTTCACCATCCCCTCGTTGGCACTGTTCGTGCTGCTCATCGCGTTCGCCAACACGGGGTTGGGCCGGACGACATCGCTGATCGGCCTGGTCATCTACACGTTGCTGATCCTGTTCCGGAACACGGCGGTGGGCCTCGACGGAGTCGACGCGGAGGTGCGGGAGTCGGCGACTGCGATGGGCTACACGCGGCGTCAGCAGCTGTGGCGCATCGAGCTGCCCATCGCGCTGCCCGTGATCATCGCCGGCGTCCGGATCGCCACGGTCACCACGATCGGTCTGGTGACCATCACGGCACTGATCGGGCAAGGGGGGCTCGGGCAGCTGTTCCTCGTCGGGTTCCAGCGCCAGCACTCCACCCCCCTGGCCGTCGGCTTCGCCCTCTCCGTGCTGCTCGCGGTGATCGCCGATGTCGGACTGGTGCGGCTGCAGCGACGGCTCACCCCGTGGTCGCGGGCGGAGGTGTGACGTGTCGCTGGTGACCGATGTGCTCGCGTGGCTCTCCGAACCCGCGCGCTGGCAGGGCGCAAACGGCATTCCCGTCCGGGTCGCCGAACACGTCGGCTACTCGATTGGCGCCACGCTGGTGGCGATGGCCGTCGCGGTGCCCGTGGCGCTGTGGATCGGTCACACGGGTCGCGGCGGCCTGGTGGCGGTCAACGTCGCCAACATCGGCAGGGCCGTCCCCACGTTCGGGCTGATCCTCGGCGCGTTCGTGGTCTTCGGGCTGAACCTGGTGCCCGTCTACATCGCGCTGGTGCTCATGGCGATCCCGCCGATCCTGACCAACGCCTATGTCGGGATCCGCGAGGTCGATGCCGACGTCAAGGAGGCCGCCGCCGGGATGGGGATGACCGGTTGGCAGATCCTGTGGCGCGTGGAGGTCCCGGTCGCGCTGCCGCTGATCTTCAGCGGCATCCGCACCTCCGCCGTGCAGGTCGTGGCCACCGCGACCCTGGCGGCGTTCGTGGGGCTGGGCGGCCTGGGCCGGTACATCATCGACGGGCTCGCGCAGGGCGCGGGCACCAACCCGTCCGCCCGCGCCATGGTGATCGTGGGGTCGCTGCTGGTGGCGCTGCTGTCGTTGCTCACCGAGCTGGTGCTGGGGCGCGCCGAGCGGGCGGTCGCGCCGGGCGCAGCGACGGGCGCAGCGACGGGCAGCCAGGTCGCCGCGGCGCAACAGCCCGCGGCGAGCGGAGTCGGCGGGGCAGCACTGTAAGGGGCCGGGCGGCCCGACCAATCGAGCGAGAGGCACGACGATGCGATTCCTTCGAGGTGGCGCCCGGCGCCACGCGTTCCTGGCCGCGCTGGTGGGCCTCGCACTGCTGGCGACGGCGTGCGGGGGCTCCGGCGGCGGTGATACCGATGCCGACACGCAGGTCGGCGACGGTGGCGAGGCGACCGAGCAGTCCGTCGAGCGCGGCGAGGTCGTCGTCGGCTCCACGAACTTCGACGAGCAGGAGATCGTGGCGAGCATGTACGCCGCGGTCCTCGAGCAGGCCGGCTACAGCGTCGAGCGACGCTTCCAGCTGGGCGCACGAGAAGTCGTGCTGCCGGCGCTTGAGAACGGCGACATCGACCTGTACCCCGAGTACGTCGGGACGGCGTTGGAGTTCCTCAACGGCGGGGCGGGGGAGGCGACGCCGGACACCGAGGAGACGACCGAGAAGCTGCGTGAGGAGTTTGCCGAGCGTGGCGTCGAGGTCCTCGAGCCGGCGCCGGCGCAGGACAAGAACGGGCTGGTGGTGACACCCGAGACCGCACAGGAAAACGACCTGGAGACGGTGTCGGACCTCGAACCGGTCGCCGGTGACCTGGTGTTCGGCGGGCCGCCCGAATGCCCCGAGCGCCCACTGTGCCTGCAGGGCTACGAGAAGGTCTACGGCCTGGAGTTCGCCGAGTTCCGACCGCTGGACGCCGGAGGTCCGGTGACCACGGCGGCGTTGGAGAACGGCGACATCGATGTCGCGCTGATGTTCACCACGGACGGGCTGATCGCCGAGAAGGACTGGATCCTGCTGGAAGAGGACAAGGACCTGCAGCCGGCAGAGAACATCGTCCCCGTGATTCGGGAAGACGTCGTCAACGACGAGATCACACAGCTGCTCGACGAGGTCTCGGCACAGCTGACGACCGAGGAGGTCACCGAGCTGGTCCGCCGTGTCCGCGTCGACGCGGAAGATCCGGCCGACGTCGCCGAGGACTGGTTGTCCACCAACGGGTTCCTGGAGGGCTGATCAGACCTCGGCCAGCTGCCGCCGCACGAGCGGCGCGACCTTCGTCCCGTACAGGTCGATGCAGGTCATCGCCTGCTCGTGCGGCAGCGTGCCGGCGCTGTACTTCAGGTCGAATCGGGACAGCCCGAGTGCCGTCGCCACGCGGACGATCTTCGCGGCAACGGTTTCGGGCGACCCGACGAACAGCGCGCCGTCGGGCCCGGCGGTGAGGTCGAACTCCCGCCGGGTCATCGGCGGCCACCCCCGCTCTCGGCCGATCTTGGCGTGCATCGCCGAGTAGTGGGGCCACAGCTCGTCGCGGGCCTGCAGGTCGCTGTCGGCGACGTAGCCGGGTGAGTGCACCGCGACCGGCAGCGCCGGCTTGCCCATCTGCTCCAGCGCCTTCCGGTACAGATCGACCAGCGGGGCGAACCGCAACGGCTCCCCGCCGATGATCGCCACCACCAGGGGCAGCCCGTAGCGGGCCGCCCGGATCACCGACTCCGGGCTGCCGCCGACCCCCACCCACGTCCGCAGCGAACCCCACTCGGTGGGCGGGTACACCCGCTGGTTCTCCAGCGGCGCACGCGTCTTTCCCGACCAGGTGACGGGCTGTTCGGACAGCAGCTCGACAAACAGCTCGAGCTTCTCTTCGAACAGCAGCTCGTAGTCCTCCAGGGCGTAGCCGAACAGCGGGAACGACTCGATGAACGACCCGCGACCCAGGATCACCTCGGCCCGGCCGCCCGAGATCGCGTCGAGGGTCGCAAAGCGCTGGAAGACGCGGACGGGGTCGTCGGAGCTGAGCACCGTCACGGCGGAGCCCAGGCGGATGCGCTCGGTCTGGCCGGCGATCGCCGCGAGCACCACGTCGGGCGCCGAGATGGAGAAGTCCGCCCGGTGGTGCTCCCCCAGGCCGATGAAGTCCACGCCCACCTGGTCGGCGAGCACCGCCTCCGCCACCACGTTGCGGAGCACCTGCGCGTGCGGCAGCGGCTGACCGTCGGCGTCCAGCGTGACGTCGCCGAAGGTGTCGATCCCGAGTTCGAAGTGTTTGGTCATCCGCCCAGTCTGCCGACCGGCGAGACGGGGGTCCGGCGACACGAGAATTTCCGAGATTTCTTCCGGAAAAGGGCCTCATAGCGGGGGTTTCTGTCACACCGTCGTGAGACAGTGCGGGTATGCAGTCACCGCCGCCGCGTGCCGCCGATGAGATCGGCGCCGAAGATCTGAAGGGTCTGGTTGCGGACCTCGCGGCTGCGGAGCGTCACCTGGCGCGGGCGGTGGTCGCCGCAGGCCGCATCGCGGGGTCGGGGGTGTGCGAGCGGGTTGAGGGTTTGCCGCTGGACTTGTTCATCGGGTTGGCGTGCCGGCTGACGGGGGCCGACCGCAACGTGGTGATCGGGGCGGGCCAGACGTTGCGGCACCTGCCCGCCACCGCGCAGCTGTTCGTCGACGGGGCGATCTCGTGGGGGCAGGTCCGCCGGATCGTCGCTGCGGCCAAGCGGCTGCGCGTCGCCCAACGCGCGGTGTTGGACGCGCGGATCGCCGCGTCGGTCGACCAGTACGGATCAGCCGATGTCTACGGGCCCGATGATCTGTGCGACGCGGTCGACGCCGCCGCCGACGAGCTGCGGTCGCCGGCGTCGGTCGACCGTCGCGAACAGACCGCACACCACACCAACTATCTGCAGGTGCAGCGGTCGCTGTTTGACCGGGTGCAGCTGTACGCCGACCTCGACGCCGCCACCGCCGCGCCGATCATCAACGCCTTGGACGCCGCCGCCGGCGCGCCGGCGGCGGCGTCCAAGGCGTTGATGATC
>DATLGM010000323.1:0-2459 GCA_035540515.1 Egibacteraceae bacterium
CCCTCAGAGAGGTTCCTCCTCGATGTCCGCACGCTCCAGCCGCCTCACCGCGGTCACCGCCCTCGTCGCGGTCACAGGCCTCGGCCTGGCGCTCTCGCCGGCCAGCGCCCTCGTCGCACCGGCCGACCAGGCCGGCTCGACGGTCGCCACCGTCACCAACGGCGCCTTCGCCCCCCAGCTGGTCACCGTCGCGATCAAGGACGACGCAGACAAGACCCGGCTGGCCGAGCTCGACCTCGACCTGACCGAGCACGCCGGCCACGACTACGTCGAGGTCGTCCTGCACTCGGTGGAGGACGGCGCCCGGCTGCTCGCCGCCGGCTTCACCTGGGACGTGCGGATCCCGGACCTGCTCGCCCGTGAGCTCGAGCGGGTCGAGCTGGACGCGGCGTACGCGGCCAGCACCGAGGTCAGCCCGCTGCCCTCCGGTCGTACCACCTACCGGCAGCCCGCCGACTACGCCACCGAGATCGACGCGCTCGTGGCGGCGCGCCCCGACATCGCCAAGCGCATCTCGATCGGCAAGAGCGTCGAGGGCCGAGACCTCACCGGCATCGAGATCGGCCGCGACGTGAACGCGCCTGAGGACGGCCGTCCCGTCTTCCTCATGTTCGGTGCCCACCACGCCCGCGAGTGGCCCTCGGCCGAGCTGCCGATGGAGTTCGCCACCGACCTCGTGCGCAGCTTCGGCAGCGACGAGCGCATCACCAGCCTGCTGTCCCGCGGCCGCATCATCATCGTCCCGGTCAGCAACCCCGACGGCTTCCACGCCTCCCGGGTCAGCGGCGACGTCGTCGACCTGCGCCAGGTGGACCGTGGCGGCACGGTGAGCATCCTCGGCACGCCGGGCAACGCCTACAAGCGCAAGAACTGCCGCTACGTCGACGGCCAGGCCCAGCCTGCAGGCACCTGTGTCGCCATCTCGTCGCCGGGCGGGTTCGGCCCGGGCGTCGACCTCAACCGCAACTACGGCGCCCTGTGGGGCGGCCCCGGCACCGAGAGCAACCCGGCGTCGCCGATCTACCGCGGCCCGAAGCCGTTCTCCGAGCCGGAGACCCAGGCGATCCGCAACCTCATCTCAACCCGCCAGGTCACCACGCTCATCACCAACCACACGTTCTCGAACCTCATCCTGCGCCCGGTCGGCGTCAAGCCCAGCACCACCGCGCCCGACGGCGACCCGGTCGGCTTCGCGCCGGACGAGTGCTTCACCGGCGCCGACGGCGTCGACAACGGCATGCAGGCGCTGGGCGAGCGCATGGCCGCGCAGAACGGCTACAAGAACCAGTTCGGCTGGGAGCTGTACGACACCACCGGCACCACCGAGGACTACAGCTACAACGCCACCGGCGGCTACGGCTACACCTTCGAGATCGGCGCGCACGAGTTCCACCCGCCGTTCCAGGAGGTCGTCGCGGAGTACACCGGTGACAACCCGGCCGCCAAGGGCGTCACCCCGGCGAAGGCCGCGAGCCTGACCACTGCCGCGGCCGACAAGTGCGGCGGCCTGCGCCAGACGCACGAGCAGGTCGGCGGCGGCAACCGCGAGGCGTTCCTGCTGGCGTTCGAGAACGCCGTCGACGCCGGCACGCACTCGCTCATCACCGGCGTGGCGCCGGCCGGCGCGACGCTCACCCTCGAGCGCACCGGCGTCTTCCCGCTCTGGGACGGCTCGAAGGTCGCCGACACCGTCAAGACCGCCATGGTGGTCGGCGCCGACGGGCGATTCAGCTACCACGCCAACCCCTCGACGCGGCCGTTCGTCCAGTCGCGCAAGGCCGGCGTCCTCGGTGAGCCCAAGGACACCCTGAGCACCACCGGGAACGTGGCACCGGCGAGCAGCACCCGCACGCCGTTCGTCGTCACCCAGCCCGCGCAGGTCCTCAAGGCCACGCTCACGCAGTCCGTGGGCACCGGCGAGACGGTCGTCCGCAACATGAGCCTCAACCTGCTCAACCCGGCCGGTGAGGTCGTCGCCACGGCGAACGCCTTCGCCGCGTCCAACACGCTGGCCTGGACCGGTCCCGACGGCCAGGGCGTGCCGGCCGGCACGTACACGCTGCGGGTCAACAACACCGCCGGCGTGGTCCCGGCCTACTCGCTCACGGCCGCGACGCACGACGTCGTCAGCGACCGCACCGCCCGCCAGTTCGAGCAGTGGACGCTGAGCTGCATCACCGACAAGGGCGTGGTCGGCCAGCAGGGCATCAGCGTCGAGCGCGGCCAGTCGGTCGACGCCGGCGACGTCTGCAACGCCGGTCTCGGCGTCAGCACCGACCCGGCGCCGGTCACCGGCAAGGTCAAGAAGCCGAAGTCGGGCGGCAAGAAGTAGCCCCACCCGGCACGTCCAGGAGGCCCCGCGCTTCCCGCGCGGGGCCTCCTGCGTTCCCGACCCGAATCCCTGCGGGCGCTCCCCCGCCCGGGTTACCGTCGGGACGCCGGCACCCCGCTCCCGTGCC
>DATLGM010000324.1:0-3500 GCA_035540515.1 Egibacteraceae bacterium
CGGCGAGCACCGGCTCGTCCTGCCACTCCCGGGCCACGCCGGCCCCCCGCTCCCGCAGCTCCTCCAGCGACGCCGGCAACCCACGTGCCGGCGCGCCGACGGGCGGCCCGCCGGCGTCGGGCGCCGGCGCGGTAGGCCCGATGGCCTCAGGGCCGCCGAACGGCTGGCAGGCAGTCAGCGCCACGACGGCGACGAGGAGAAGCAGAGCGACCCGCATGTCGCGCGAGTCTACGAATCAGGTGCACGATGACCGCGTGACGGCGACGTTCCTCATCGCTCGCAACCCCGATCCGGACAGCACGCTGCCCTATCTGCTGCGGCTTCCGATCGACGGTGGCGTCGTGCTGCGCGCGAAGGCGACGTGGCCGACGACCGCGCGGGTGTTCTGCTTCGCCGGCGAGGACGACTGGCCCGATGACGCCGACATCGTCGAGGAGCACCCAGTCCGGTCGTGCCGGCGCCGGGGCACCGCAATCGACCTGCTGCTGGAACGAAAGAGCAACAACCGCAGCCAGTTCGTGTTCACGAGGCTCAAAGGCGGCCGGCCGGCGGTGTTCTGGCAGACCGCCAAGACGGCCAAGGCGGCCCGGCCCGGCGCACGCATGCCGACGCGGCGCGCCGCAGGGCAGCGCGACCTGCGGATCGTGGCCGACACCCGCGAGCGCTACGCCTACCGCTTCCCCGGTCGTCAGGCGATCGTGGAACGCGCCGCGGTGGCCGCCGGCGATTACGCCGTGCTCGACGACGACGGCGAGGTGCTTGCCACGGTCGAGCGCAAGACGCTGGACAACTTCGTCGCCAACCTCGTCGACGGCTCGTTGCAGTTCCAGCTCGCCGCCCTATCGGAGGCTCCCCGTGCGGCGGTCGTCGTGGAGGGTCGCTACGAAGCGCTCCTCGCTTTGACCCACACGCAGCCGGGATGGGTGCTCGACCTGCTCGCCAGAACACAGGTCCGGCACCCGTCCGTGCCGATCGTGTTCGCCGGATCGCGCCGACACGCCGAGGAGTACACCTTCCGGTTCCTGGGCGCCGCCGTCACGGAGCTGTCCGCCGCCGAGCCACCCGCCGACGCCGGCCGCAGCTGACCTGCGTCAGTCCAGCGGCGCCCCGCCCGACGCCGCCGGCAGCAACAGGCACACGATCGCCCCTTCGCGCGGCTGCCCGATCTGCAGTCGCCCGCCCTCGGCCTCGACCAGCGATCGCGCCAACGCCAGACCGCGTCCTGTCCGCCCGTCCGCCCGTGGGGGGCCTTGGCGGGGCGGGAAGCCCGGGCCTTCGTCGGACACGCACAGGCGCACGCCGCCGGCGACGTCGTCGACGCTGACGGTGATCGTTCCGTCACCGTGGACCAGGGCGTTGTCCAGCAGGACTTGCAGGCACTGACCCAGGGCCGCCGCCCGCGCCTGCACCGGCGAGACGGAGCCGCCGTCGAACACGACCTGACGCCCCTGTGCGCGTGCCAGCGACTGCCATGCGTCCAGCCGGGCCCGGGCCAGCCGGGCGAGGTCGACCAGCTCGGTGGAGCGAGGCGCCTCGGCGAGCGTCAGCAGCTCGTCGATGGTGCTCTCCAGCCGGTCGGTCTCGGCCATCGCGGCAGCGATCAGCTCGGGGTCGGCACCGGTCGCCTCGAGCGCCTCGATGTCCAGGCGCAGCGCGGTCAGCGGCGTCCGCAGCTGGTGGGACGCGTCGGCGCCGAACGACCGCGAGCGCGCGACGAGGGTTCCCAGGCGGTCCGCCGTGGTGTCCAGCGCTGCCGCGACGTCGTCGGTTTCGGGCACGCCGCTGCGGGGCGCGCGCGCGGAGAAGTCCCCGTGGCCCAGCCGGCGCGCTGACTCCGCCAGCGCCTCCAGCGGGGCGGCAATCCGCCGTCCCTGGTAGACCGCGACCAGCGCTGCGCCCCCCAGCGCGGTCAGTCCCAGACCGGCGATCGCCGCCCACGCCCGTCGCACCTCACGACGAAGGTCGGCCGCCGGCGCGGCAACCCGCAGCAGCAGCCGCGCCCGGTCGATGGCGACCGGCAGGGCCACGGCCAGCTGCTCGTCGCCGCGGTGAAAGCCTGCGCTGTCAGTCCGCATCGCCTCGTCGAGGTCTGGGCTGGTGGCAGTGGCGCCGGGTGGCGCCGGGTTCGGGCCCGTGTCGACGACGACCACCGCCGACCGATCCAGCAGGGTGAAGCGGTGGCCGCTGCGCTGGGCCAGCAGCGTCAGGATGGCACCGGCGTCAGCGGTGGTGCGCGCGTTGCGATCCAGCACGACCTGCGCCTGCTCGACCTCGCCCTGCAGCCGGTCGAACGCGCTGCGCGTCAGCAGCGAGGAGACCGCCACGCTCAACGGAAGGCCCAGCAGGACCAGCGCCAGCGCGGCGGCCAGCAGGTTGGACAGCAGCAGGCGGCGGCGCATCGGCTACTCGGCCGAGAAGCGAAAGCCGACACCGCGCACGGTGGTGATGTACCGGGGCGCGTTGGCGTCGTCGCCCAGCTTGCGCCGCAACCACGACACGTGCATGTCCAGCGTCTTGGTCGAGCCGAACCAGTTGGTGTCCCACACGTCACGCATGATCCGCTCACGGTCGACCACGGTGCCGGCGTGTGCGACCAGCAGCGCGAGCAGGTCGTACTCCTTGGGCGTGAGCTCCAGCTCGGTGTCCCCCTGCCACGCGCGGCGCGCGTCGAGGTCGACCCGGACGTCTTGCGCCGTGACCACCCGGTGCGGCCCCCGCTGCGGCTGGGTGCCGGCGGTGCGGCGCAGCAGCGCACGCAGCCGCGCGAGCAGCTCGGCGAGGCGGAACGGCTTCGTCACGTAGTCGTCGGCGCCGGCGTCCAGACCCACGACGATGTCGGCCTCCGACGTCCGGGCGGTGAGCATCAGTACCGGCGCTCCCGGCGCAATGTCACGAAGGCGCCGGCACACCTCGACACCGTCCAGGTCGGGCAGCCCGAGGTCGAGCACGACGGCCGCCACGCCGTCGCCGGCGGCGCGCAGCGCGTCCCGGCCGGTCGCCACGCGGACGACGTCGTACCCGTCGCCGCGCAGCGCCGCCGACAGCGGCGTCGCAATCCCGTCATCGTCCTCCACCAGCAGCACCGGACCGTTCGCCGACGCCATCCTGCTGCCTTTCACCCAACACGCGGACTGTGGGCGTGGTTCTTGCCGAAATCTTTGCCTTCGCCACGACCGTCTTTGACCGACCGGTTCCTACCGTTGGTGCTGCCGCACCAGATCACCACTTTGGGAGCCAATGATGACCGACACGACCCTGCCACCTCGCGACGACGCCGGCTACGTCGCTCCGCCGGCGCGGCCCCAACCCGCCCCGTCCGCGCCGCCGCCGTCGCGCCCGCGCACCTGGGTCGTCGTCGTGGTGGCCGCGGTGGTGGCCGCGCTGGTGTCGGCGACCGTCACCGGACTGGTCGTGCGCGCGCAAGCTCCTGCGCCCGCAGAGCCACCCGCGGCCGCAGCGGCCGAGGCAACCGACGCCGACGACGCGGCACCCACCCGTGA
>DATLGM010000325.1:0-6195 GCA_035540515.1 Egibacteraceae bacterium
GGCTAAGGCCAACGAGCATGGTGCCCAGTGCGACGTGCCAGGGGGGCAGCCGACGCCTGGTGCGACGCGCCACCCTACGCCGACCTCCTGTCGAGCCGTCCACCCGCGGGTCGAGGCACGTAAGGTGCCGCAAGTCGCGGCAACTGGCGCTGTGACCCGCAGGATGACGCCTCACGTCGTGGAGTCATCCTCCCAGGGTCGCCGGTAGTGGCCTGCGCAGCCATGGCGAAAAAGGACCATTTGGACATAGTGTCCGCGTCGCTCACGAGGTGCGGCTTCGCGGGGGAGTGGTCGACGTGAGTTGTGCTCTGACGATGAGCCGCTGGGCGGCGGAGCCCTTCGGATGGCAGGTGGTGAGCGTCAGCATCCTGCCCGGGGTCGGCGACACGACGCCCCAGTCGCCGGGGTGCGTGATCCAGCACGCGCCGTTGGGGCACGGCTGAGCCGCGTCGTCGGGGTGTCCGACGACGCGGTACGTGTACGTCGCCAGGGGGGTCTCAAGGCGGATTCTGGCACCCACGGCGAGCTCGTCGATGCGGTTGAACGGCTTGCCGTACGTCGTTCGGTGGCCGGCGATCGCGACGTTCCCCGCCTCGCCTGGAAGCGGGGTGTTCGGGTAGTGCCCGGCGCCTGCGCGCAGGGCCGCGGCCGACGTTCCCTCCACGACCACCGCGCTCACCCCGAGGGACGGGATGACGATGCGCGTCAACGGGTCGCCGTGTCGGACCGTGCGGGTCACGTACCGCTGCTTGAACCCTTCGCTGGCGTAGCGGTCCTCAAGCTGGTCCTGTAGGACCTCGCTGGCGTAGACGTCGGTGAACAGCGGGTAGGCGAACATCCCGGCCCCGGCCAGCGACAGCACCACCGCCAGGACGGACAGCGCCCTGCGGCTCGCCGGCCGCAGCCTCAGCGCGTCCATGGCGTAGGCGACCGCGCCCTGTGCGCGCCCGGCCTGTGAGGCAAGGGGGTCCGGCATGGACAGTCCGCGGCGCCCGACGACCGCGTCGCCGGTGTCGCGGCCCGGCGTGCCGCTTCGCCGCCGAGAACGCAAATGACCTCCTGTCGTGGTAGCGCAACCAACCCGCGGCGGGCACGTGCCACCGCGTCGCGTCCTACGACGTAGTGTAGTTGCAAGGTTCGGGTGCGCGTAGCCCCGGCGACAGCCCGTCGGAGGGAGAGTGTCGTGAAGCCGTCGTCCAGCCCGCCCGCAGCCCAGCGGAGGTCTGCCGTGGTGCCCGAGGCCACACGGGGCCGTCGCGCCAGCCAAGGCGCCGGTGCGCGCCTTGACGTGGTCGAGGTGGCGTGGGACGCCGTGGCGGGCGTGGAGCCCCAGGCGCTCGGGCTGACGTACTGGTTCCAGCCGCCTGCCGCGGGTGACGCGACCCCCGTGGCGGTTCGCTTCACGGGGAAGCGGGTGGGTGTGAGGAAGCCCGGGCCACGCGACCGCTTCGACGTGCTGGAGAGCATCGACGGGGTTGTCCCGGGCAGCGGTCCTGTGGCACTGACCACCCGCGTGCGCAACGTCGCGCCGGGTAGGTGGCACGTCACGGCGTCGACTGTGCCGTCGGCGGGCAATGCGGGCCCCGGCTCCCCGCCGGTCTCGGGCCGGGGTCGGGCGTCGGCGGTGGGCACGACAGCGTTCGCCCCGGTGCTGGGGGTGCTGGCACCTGGCGCTCGCGTTGGCGCCTGGTCCGGGCTGGTTGCAGTCGGGGCGGTCGTTGCGCTGGCCACGCAGTGGCTTCTCGCGTCGCGTAGCGGCCTGCCTCCCGCCCGCGTGCTCCTCCTGTCGGCCGTCGCGTGCGTGGTGGGGCTGGCGGGCGCGAAGCTGTACTACGTCGCCGGCCACCTCTTCAAGGGTGACCTCGGTCGCGGGTTCGACCTGCTGACCGGGGGGATGTGCATCCAGGGGTTCGTGCTCGGTGCGGTGGCGACGCTCGTAGCGGGCGCGGGGACGGCGGGTGTGGGCGTCGGGCCGCTGCTGGACGTGACCTCTCCCGGGTTGTTGTTCGGGATGACCGTCGGGCGGTTCGGGTGCTTCTTCGGCGGCTGCTGCGCGGGTCGAGCGACCGCGTCCCGGTGGGGTCTGTGGTCTTCCGACCGGCGGCTTGGGATGCGCCGCGTGCCCGTACAGGTGCTGGAGTCCGCCTTGGCGCTCGGCGTCGGCGCAACCGCCCTCGTCGTGGTGTGGACGGGCGCACCGCGACCGGCTGGCACCGTTTTCGTGGGTGCCATGGCGGCGTACACGCTGGGGCGGCAGCTTCTTTTCCCGCTGCGCTCCGCGGCCCGCCACACGGCCCGCGGGCGCATGGTCGCGACGGTGCTCACGGCACTCGTGCTCGTGGTCGCGGTTGGGGTTGCGACTGCTGGGTCGTAGCCGGCCGGCACGGTGTCGCCGCGGCCGGGGAGCAGGCCGCCGGCGCGTGTGGACGTCGCGCTCACACCCGGGGCGCGTCAGGCAGGTGGCGGCGGGTCCGCTGCGCTAGGAGCGCGATCCGCAGCGTTTGCCTTCAGAGCAGTTCGTCGGTCACCGCCGTAGTCGGTCGGCTTCATCGACCATCGGCCAGGTCCGCACGACGCTGCAGATAGTCCTCGCGCTCCAGTTCGCCGCGGGCGTAGCGCGCATCAAGTTGCTTTCGGGGGGAGGCTCGATCCAAACCGCCACCACGAAGCAGCCGTAGTGTTCCAGCGACGGCGAGGGCGATCAGGGACACGACGAGCAGCCCCCACAGAGTCATGCCAAGCCACATACCCCCGACATTTCCATTCCGTCGTGCATCATGAGTTGCCTCCCGGGTGAGACGACTGCGAAGCGACGACGCCGCGCTGAACCGCTTTCACGCGTCCTGGCGCTCATCCCGCCGCAGCGCGTCGAGCTGGTCCGCAACCGCGGTCTGCCGCGCCTGCAGACGCTGTAGTTCGGCGCTTAGGTCATCCGGATTGGCGGACGGCGCCGTCCCTCGGCCCGGCGGCGAGGCTGGCTGGCTTCCTTGAGAGCTGTCGGTGCTCATCATCTTCATCATCACGAGCATCGACAGCGGGCAGGCGGCGAGGAACAGCACCGGCGCGGCCGCAGCGAATGCCCCGGGGACCAAGGCGTAGATGCCTACCGCTACGGCAGCGAGCCCCGCGAGGACCTTCCAGTTGAGGCACATCTTGAGCATGTTCACGAGGCGTCCTTCGGCTGACGGATGATTCTACTATCCAGCATAGTAGACGATTCGTGCGACCAGGCACCGCGACTCGGGACTCTTGTGCCGCCGTCCGCGGTTAGGTCGGCAGCGGGCATTAGTCGGCACCCGTGACGGGTCCTAGTGCGCCCGCTGTGTCGGCGCCTGCCCCCACGAGCATGACGGCCATCATCAGCACCATGCCGCCCATGACGCAGCGGTCGCGTGTGACAAGTGCCTCGCGGGGCGCGAGCAGCCTCTTCACACGCCAAAGGCACGCGCCCGTCGTTCCAAGTCCGGCGCTCGGGAATGCCCCAAGTGCGACCTTGCCTAGTGCCCGTCCCACGGTGTCTCTTCCGTAGTGGCGAGCGGCTCCGTCATCGGCCAACGCTTCCAGGTGCCGCCGGATGCACTCGTACAGGTCATCTGCGACGGCCAGAGGGCGCAGCGGGGCCAGGAAGAACGTCGTTGCCGCCTCGATGAGCGCATGCCCCCCACGTGTGTGGGCGAGTTCGTGCGCGAGGACGACCTGGCGTTCGTCAGGTGCCGCGTTCTGCCAGAAGGCGACGTCCACAACGACACGCGGGCGCAGCAGACCGAGCGCGACTGCGGGGGTTCCGAGTCCTGCCACGAGGAACGCAGCGTGAGTGGCTAGCGGCGTGCCCCGCGCCAGGACGCGCCGCGCGGTCCGTGCCAACGCCACCTGCTGCCCGACGAGCGCGACGGCGCCGTGCACACCGAAGACGAAGAACCAAACCGCGAGCGGCAAGAGGCGCCACCAGATAACGTCGCCGGCAAGCATTTGCTGCCACAGAACCCCGCAGGCGGTCCAGGCGGCCGTGGGTTCTTGGCGGCGATTTGCACCGCGACCGCGAACGACCCAAGCCAGATCGATGCCACCGACAGGAGTAGCAGCGCGACGGCTGCGCGCGGCGCCCGGCCCTCAAGGTGGCGACAGGGCCGCCAGACGACCATCACGACCGCCGACGCCAGGAGCATCGCGCCGCCCATCAGGATCCGCCGGGCTTGCCGAGGAGTTGCCGCAGCGCGTCCGCATCCTCACTGGGGAGGTCCGCGATGAAGTGCAACAGAGCGGACCGCCGATCACCGGCGCTCTTGAGCACGTCCGACATCGTGGCCGCCGTGAACGCTTCGCGCGACATCGAGGGCCGGTACACCCACGCCCTGCCGCTGCGGCGCCGCCGCAGCAGGCCCTTCTCGTACAAGCGGTTCATCACCGTCATGACGGTCGTGTACGCCAGGTCATCGTCGAGTCGCTGCAACATGTTGCGCACGGACAAGAAGCTGTCCTCACAGTCCCACGACGCGTCCATGACCTTCGCCTCAAGGGAACCCAACGGCTGAATCTGCTCCGTCATCCCTCGTCCTCTAGTCGGTGGTCGCGCCGCTGACTGCTACGCTGCATAGTAGCGGTGGGAGTGACATCGGGTGTGGCTGCGGCCATGGAGTTTGACTGAGCATGAGTAGGCGTGACGTTCCCTTTTCGAGGCGAGCAACCTTCGTCCTCGTCGCCGCTGCAGTTGCGCTTTTGGGCGCGGCGTGTGGTGGAAATGCCGTTGGCGATGGTACTGCGGCTGCAGGCGACGCCATCGCGGCCGACCTCGTTCACATTCACCGGTTACAACAGGTGCCAGGCACGAGTGCCTTATACGTCGCCACCCACACGGGACTATTCAAGGTCGACGGGGACGAGATCGAGCGCGTGGGCAACGCGACGCATGACCTGATGGGGTTCACCGTCGCCGGCCCAGACGACCTGCTCGCCAGTGGTCACCCCGACCTGCGAGTAGACGAGTTGATGGTCGAGGGAAAGCCCCCGCTGCTCGGGCTGGCGCACAGCAACGACGGCCAGACCTGGAAGCCCCTGTCGTTACTGGGGGACGTGGACTTCCACGCACTGGTGACTGCACATGACCAGGTCTACGGCGTCGACTCCCAGACAGGTGCGCTCATGGTTAGCCGCGACAGGAAGACGTGGGAAACCCGCAGCGAAGGACGGCCCTTCAGCGACATCGCCGTCAGCCCCGACGACCCCGATGTCCTTGTCGCCGCTGCGCAGGATGGGCTCGCCGGGAGCGACGCCGGCGGACGGTCGTGGAAGAAGCTCGACGCCCAACCGGCGGCGTACCTCTCGTGGACCGCAGAAGGGTTGTTCGCGGTGACGCCGGAGGGAACGGTCGCGCGTTCCGCGGACGGCGGAAAGGAATGGCAGTCGTTGGGCTCGACCGGGGGCCCGCCGGCCGCGCTGCACGTCACGGACGAGGCCGTGTACGTCGCGATCCACGAGGCGGGAATCAAGCGGTCGACGGACGGGGGCCAAACGTTCGAGTTCCTGATCCGCACCAACAGCACGTAGCACCATTCCGTCCGCTCCGAGCCTCTGCAAGATGCTGCTCAAGTGATTGAGATGACGACGCCTCGATGCCTCTTCCTACCTCTGATGGCAGGCGCTGGCGCGACCGGCTGAGTCGCTGCATGAGGATGTGACGCGGTGTGCGCATCCGGGCGCGTCACCCGTGTGGCCGGCGGGCAGCGGCGCTCGGAGCGCGATCCCCGCGTTTACCTCAGAGCAGTTCGTCGATCGCCGCCTGCAGCCCGTCGAAGCCCAGCTCGCCGACTCGGACGGTCTCCTGCCCGGTCTCGCCGTCGATGAACACCCAGGCGCCGTGGCCGGGTATGCCGTAGCGGCTCCACGCCGACAGGTTCTCGTCGATCACGTGGGGGATCATCCCGATGCCGTTGCGGTCGACGAACTCGGCCATCCGCTCGCGCGTGTCGTGCGCCGCCACGCCGATGAACTCCACGTCGCCTTCGTGCTGCCGCGCCAACTGCGCGACCGCGGGAGCCTCCCGCTCGCACGTCGGTCACCATGGCGCCCAGAACCACAGCACGACGTCGCGCCCCTCGTAGTCGCGCCCGTCGAGCGTCCCGCCGGCGACCGTCGACCCGGACACCCCGACCGCCGCGTCGGGACGCTCGGCCGGCGGGTTCGACGGGGTCCCTGCGC
>DATLGM010000326.1:0-5489 GCA_035540515.1 Egibacteraceae bacterium
ACGTGAAGATCGCGCTGGTCTGCCCCTACGACTGGGCCAAGCACGGGGGCGTGAAGGCGCACGTCTCGGCGCTGGTCGACCATCTGAACCCCAACCACGAGGTGCGCGTCTTCGCGCCGGCGTCGGGCACGCTGTCCCGCCAGGGCGCCGACCGCGTGGTGCAGGCGGTCGGGCGCCCCATGCCGGTGCGCTACAACCGGTCCGTGGCGCCCGTCGCGCTGTCGCCGTGGGTCGTGCGGCGCACCACCCAGGCGCTGCGGGAGTTCGATCCCCATGTCGTCCACGTCCACGAGCCGGTCGCCCCGATGGTGGCGGCGGCGGCGGCGATGTTCGGACCCAAGCCCATCGTCGGCACCTTCCACTCCTGGTCGCACCGCGACCGGGCGTACCGGCTGGTGGCCCCGGCCGCTCGGCGGATCGCCGAGCGGCTGGACGCTCGCGTCGCGGTGTCGCCAGCTGCGCAGGAGTTCGCAGCCGAGGCGCTGCACCTGTCGCTGGGGTTGTTCCGCATCATCCCCAACGGCGTCCCGGTCGCCGCGTACGAGAAGGCCGAGCCGATCCCGGAGCTGGTCGACCCGGAGCGGCCGCTGCTGCTGTTCGTCGGTCGGCTGGAAGCCCGCAAGGGACTGGACGTTCTGATCCGCGCGTTCCTGCGGCTGCGCTCAACGATGCCCTCGGTGCGGCTGTGCGTCGTTGGTGAGGGGCCCGAACGGCAGCGCTGCCAGGAGATGGTGCCGCCGTCGATCCGTCCGGACGTGCTGTTCGTCGGCGCCGTCGACGAAGCCGCCAAGCCGCGCTACCACGCCAGCGCCGACGTGTTCGTCGCACCGAACACGGGCGGTGAGTCGTTCGGGATCATCCTGCTCGAGGCGATGGCCGCGGGGCTGCCCATCGTCGCCTCGGACATCCCGGGCTTCCGCACGGTCATGAAGGACGGCCGGCAAGGGCGCATGGTCGCCGCCGGCAACGCGTTCGGCATGGCCGAGGCGATCGGGACGATCCTGTCCAACCGCAAGCTCGGAGCCGCCATGGCCGACGACGGCCGGCGGACCGCTGCCGAGTACGACTGGGCCGTGGTGGGCCGCAAGCTCGAGTCGCTGTACCGCCAGGTCCTGATCAACAGCTGACCCGGTCAACGCCGCGCGCCACGACCAGCGCGCAGGCGAGGCGGTTGAAATTTGGGGCCGCTGCGGCCCGTGATTTCAACCAGGTCGGCGTGACGGTGAGCGCCGGCGGCGCCTGCACGGCGCCGCGAGACCCTCGCCGTACACTCGGCCCGTCCCCCCACCCGTGTAAGGAGTTCTTGCTGTGCGCCGAGCCCTCTGCGCGCTTGTCGTCCTGGGTCTGCTCGCAGCGGGTTGCACCCGCCAGCAGGAGGAGCCGGCGGCCACTCCGCCACCCTCGCCAACCGAAGCGCCCAGCCCCGAGCCGCCCCCGGTCGCGCCGCTGACCGGCGAGGAGCTCGACGAGGCGATCGAGCGGGTGGTGCTCGCGGTCAAGATCGACAACGCCAACGCGGCCCTGCCGCCCAAGGGCATCGAGCACGCCGACGTCGTCATCGAAGAGGAGGTCGAGGGCGGGATCACCCGGCTGCTGGCGCTGTTCCACAGCCAGGTGCCCGAGGAGACCGGCCCCGTCCGCTCGGGCCGGGAGGTCGACGTTGACCTGCTGCCGGCCTTCCAGGCCCCGATCGCGCTGTCCGGTGCGGCCAACGTCGTCGACCGGATGTTCGAGCGCGCCGGCGTCCGGGTCATGGAGGACGACAACCACATGGACGCCTTCTACCGGGCCGACGACCGGGTGGCGCCCCACGACCTGATGCTGAACCCGCAGCCGCTGTGGGACGTCGCCGCCGAGGAGGAGCTGCCGGTCCTGACCGAGCAGGCCTTCGCCTTCGACGAGGAGACACCCGACGGCGGCAACGACGTCAGCGAGGCGCACCTGGTGTTCTCGCCGTTCGCCAACGCCACGTGGGTCTGGGACGGCGGCGAGCAGCGGTTCAAGCGCCAGCAGAACGCCACTGACCACGCCACCGCTGACGGCGACACGGTCAGCAGCGACAACGTCGTGATCATGCGCGTGGAGAAGACGCCTGGGAGCCGCACCGACGCGGCGGGCACCCCCACCGTGGAGCTGGAGGTCATCGGCCGCGGCCAGATGCTCCTGCTCCGCGACGGCGAGGTGTTCCGCGGGCGGTGGCGCAAGCCCTCGCGTGAGGACCAGATCGAGTTCCTCGACCGCGAGGGTGACCCGCTGCCGCTGCGCCCGGGTCAGACCTGGATCGAGCTGCTGCCCACCGACGCGGACCTGGACATCACCGGCCGCGACAGCAACGACGAGACCGAGTCGCCCCTCGACTCGTAGGGCACCCGTAGGGCGAGCGGGGTCCGCCCCCGCTACCCTCGGCGTAGCACCCCGCGAGCGGAGCGGGGCACCTCGTAGTGGAGCGCGCAGTGAGTGAATCGACCTCGACCACCGGCACCCCCCGCGTCAAGCGCGGGCTCGCCGACATGCTCAAGGGCGGCGTCATCATGGACGTCGTCACCGCCGACCAGGCCAAGATCGCCGAGGAGGCCGGCGCCGTCGCGGTGATGGCGCTCGAGCGGGTTCCCGCCGACATCCGGCGCGACGGGGGCGTGGCGCGCATGTCCGACCCCGACATGATCGAGTCGATCATGTCCGCGGTCTCGATCCCCGTGATGGCCAAGGCCCGGATCGGCCACTTCGTCGAGGCCCAGGTGCTGCAGGCGATCGGCGTGGACTACGTCGACGAGTCCGAGGTCCTCACCCCCGCCGACGAGGCGCACCACGTCGACAAGCACGCGTTCACCGTGCCGTTCGTGTGCGGCGCCACGAACCTCGGCGAGGCGCTGCGGCGCATCGGTGAAGGCGCGGCGATGATCCGCTCCAAGGGCGAGGCGGGCACCGGCAACGTCGTCGAGGCCACCCGTCACATGCGCGCCATCGTCGGCGGGATCCGGCGGCTGACCAGGCTGTCCGACGAGGAGCTGTACGCCGAGGCCAAGAACCTGCAGGCCCCCCTGGACCTGGTCCGCGAGGTCGCCGAGGCCGGACGGCTGCCGGTGGTGCTGTTCACCGCCGGCGGAATCGCCACGCCCGCCGACGCCGCGCTGATGATGCAGCTCGGCGCCGACGGGGTGTTCGTGGGGTCGGGGATCTTCAAGTCGGGCGACCCGGCCAAGCGGGCCCGGGCAATCGTCGAGGCGACGACCTACTTCAACGACCCCGACGTCATCGCCAAGGTCAGCCGGAACCTGGGCGAGGCGATGGTCGGGATCAACCTCGAGGACCTTCCGGACTCCCAGCACTACGCCCAGCGCGGCTGGTAGGCACGCGCACCGGCACCTGACGCCGGTCCCGCCACTCCCACGCCGCCACGACGGCGGCGGGGAGGGCGAGCAACAGCACCGGTTCGGTGAGCGCGTGACCGAGGTGCGCGAGGACCGGCAGCATCAGGCGGTCCGGTTCTCACCCACGCCGCGCGCCACGGCGATCAGCAGGATGCCGCTGGCAAGGTGCAGCAGGTGGTCGGCGGCGTTGAGCGCGACGATGTCCAGGGCGGTGTCCTGGATGAACCAACCGAGCACGCCCAGGGCGAGGTAGACCGCGCCGATGGTCATGTTCACGCCGCGGGAGGCGGCGGCCGAGGACAACGCCGCGCCGATCAGCGCAGCACCGATCGCCAGGTGGACGATGTTGTGCAGGCCGTTGACCTCGAAGATCCCCAGCAGCAGGCCGCCCTCGGAGCCGACGAAGTTGCCGCCGCTGACGGTGAAGCCGAGCAGTCCGACCAGGATGTAGACCGCTCCGAAGACCAAACCGACCTTCTGGTTCAGCGTCTTGCCGGTGGTGCCGGTGGAGCGTACGTCGCTAGCGCGAGATGCCATGGTGTGTTCCTTCCCTGGTGCCAAGCGGCCCCTTGCCGCAGGGTCTGGGGGAGTTCGTGAGCATTCGGCGGTCGGATTGGTCGCCGCGGCGATAGCCTCGGCAGCGATGGACGAGCGGATCCCGGGCGAGGCGTTGGCGGGCGGCGCGGTGGCGCCGCCGGCGGGCAGCGGGGCGCCGCGGATCGGTGTGCTGGCGTTGCAGGGAGACGTCCTCGAGCACGTCCGGATGCTGCGAGGGGCCGGTGCGGAGGTGGTCGTCGTCAAGCGCCCCGAGCAGCTGGAGAGTCTCGCGGGGCTGGTGATCCCAGGCGGGGAGTCCACGACGATCGGCAAGCTCGCCGAGATGTACGGCCTGCTCGAGCCCCTGCGGAAGCGGATCAGCGAGGGACTGCCGGCCTTCGGCACGTGCGCCGGCGCGATCCTGCTGTCCCGCCAGGCGCTGGCGCACGACGGCAGTCCGTCGCCGCAGCCGCTTATCGGTGTCCTGGAGGCCACGACCCGCCGGAACGCGTTCGGTCGCCAGGTGGCCAGCTTCGAGGCGGACCTGGAAGTGGCCGGGCTGGACGGAGCGCCGCTGCACGCCGTGTTCATCCGCGCCCCGTGGTTCGAGCAGGTTGGCGACGGGGTCTCCGTGCTGGCCTCCGTGGCGACGCCGGCGGGGGACAAGGTCGTCGTCGTGCAGGCCGGGACGGTGCTGGCCTCGGCGTTCCACCCGGAGCTGACCGGTGACGACCGGCTGCACCGGATGTTCGTCGACATGGTGCGGGCGGCCGGCTGACCCACCGCCCGGTGGTAACGTCGCGGGTCGGATCACGACATCGGGAGGTCGCGTGTCCGGGCACAGCAAGTGGTCGACCATCAAGCACAAAAAGGGCGCCGCGGACGCCAAGCGCGGCAAGCTGTTCGCGCGCCTGATCCGCGGGATCGAGGCGGCGGCCAAGGTCGGTGGGCCTGACCCGGAGGCCAATCCCACGCTCGCGACCGCGATTCAGAAGGCCAAGGACGCGTCGGTCCCCAAAGACAACATCGAGCGCGCTCTCAAGCGGGCCTCGGGCGACATCGAGGGTGTCAACTACGAGACGCTCTACTACGAGGGCTATGCCCCCGGCGGGGTCGCCCTGTACGTCGAGTGCCTGACCGACAATCGCAACCGCGCCGCGAACGACGTGCGCGCTGCGTTCAACAAGAACGGGGGCGCGCTGGCCGAGCCGGGCGCCGTCAACTACCTGTTCTCCCGCGCCGGCGTGGTCATCGTGTCGGCCGAGGGGACCACCGAAGACGACCTGCTGATGGCCGGCCTGGACGCCGGCATCGAGGACGTGTCGCAGGACGGCGACACATTCACCGTCACCACGCAGCCCTCCGACGTCCAGCCGGTCCGCGCCGCGCTGGAAGAGGCCGGCATCACGGTTGCCTCGTCTGAGGTGACGCTGCTGCCCAGCGTCACGGTCCCCGTGTCCGACGAGTCGGTCGCCAAGCAGGTGCTGCGGCTGATGGAGGTCCTCGAGGACTGCGACGACGTGCAGAACATCTACGCCAACTTCGACATTCCCGACCAGGTGCTGGAAGCCGTTGCGTAAC
>DATLGM010000327.1:0-8782 GCA_035540515.1 Egibacteraceae bacterium
GCCTTGGTCCGGACCAGATCCGCCGCGCCGGCCAGCTCGTCGGCCACCGCGGCCTCCGTGACGTCGAGGGTGGTCCCGAAGCGGTCGGCGGCTCCCCGTTCGTCGCGGACCGGCACGAGGCCGGCGACGCCGATCGCGACGTCGGTCTGACCGTTGCGCCAGGGCCGGCCGAAGGTGTCGGACACGATGACCGCGACATCGACGCCGGCGGCGGCCCGCAGGCCGTCGCGGATCAACCGCGCGCTGCGGTCGGGGTCGTCGGGCAGCAGCGTCAGCAGCCCCGGCTCGACGTTGGACGCGTCGATGCCGGCGTTGGCGCACACCAACCCGTGACGGGTCCGCACGATCAGCACCCATGGCGAGTCGGCGACCACCTCCGTCGCCTGCTCCCGCGCCAGCCGGCGACGGGCCTCGGCCGCCCCCTCGCCGGCCTGCAGTGAGACGACGGCTCCCTCGACCTTGGAGACCACCTTCTGCGAGACCACGACAACGTCACCGTCCTGCAAGTCGGCGGCGCCGGCGATGAGCGCGGGAAGATCGTCGCCGTGCCGGACCTCGGGCAGCCCCGTGACGGGGATGACGGTGAGCGTCACGCCAACGACAGCGCTGTCTGGGCGACCGCCACGGCCACCTGCTCGGAGTCCATGACGGTGTCGGTGACCGCGGCGGCGATGCCCAGCGCACGGATGTCGCCAGCGCGGTCCCGGTCGCGGTCGTCGATGACCCAGCCGTCCAGGAAGTCGCGGTACATGCCGGCCACGCCCACGCACGAGACGTCCACGCCGGCCGAGGGCAGGAGGCGGTCCGCCATCCCGCGGACGACGCGACCGCCGACGATGGGTGAGATCCCCACGACGCGACGGTCGGCCAGCGCCGGCCGTATACCGGGCACGTCCAGGATCGTGCCGATCGAGACCACCGGGTTGGAGGGGCAGATCACGACGACATCGGCGGCGGCGAGCGCCTCGAGGACACCGGGTGCCGGCGCACACCCGTCGGCTCCCTCGAGCTGCACCGCGGCGACGTCCGGTTTGGCCCGTTCACCGACCCACCACTGCTGGAAGTGCAGCCGCCGCCCGTCGGTGGTCTCGATCACCGTTGCGACCGGGTCGTCGGTCATCGGCAGGAGGGTCAGCGGCAGGTCCCAGGCCAGAGCGATCCGGCGGGTGACCTGCGACAGCGGCGCGCCGCGTCGCAGAGCCTCGGTCCGGACCAAGTGCGTCGCGATGTCCCGGTCGCCGAGGGTGAACCACGGCTCGACGCCGTAGCGGTCACGGAGCTCTGCCGAGACCACCAGCGTCTCGTCGGCGCGCCCCCAGCCCTGCTCGGGGTGCACGCCCCCGCCGAGCGTGTACGTGATGGTGTCGAGGTCGGGGCTGACGTGCAGGCCGTGCAGCACCAGGTCGTCACCCGTGTTGACAACGGCCGTCAGATCCGCCGGCGCCACCACGCGAACGAGGCCGCGCAGGAAACGCGCGGCCCCGACGCCACCGGCGAGCGCCACGACCTTCATCGCGGCGCAGCGTAGAAGTTCTTAGTAGTGGTCGCGCTCCCGGACGACCTCACGGGTGCCCGTGGTGCGGCGACTCGGCGACCAGATGGTCAGGGCGAGCACCGCGCCGACGATGCCGACCAGCGTCAGGATCCAGCCCACCATCTGCAGGTTGACGCCGGGGACCATGTCGTCAACCGCAAGGGCCAGGATCAGGCCGATGGCGATCATGGCGATTGCCGTTCCGATGTACATCGTCGTTCTCCTTGGCAGGTTGCTATCGCCGCTGCCGGGCGGCCACGCGTCGAATGGTGCCCCCCTCACCGACGGGAGAAACCGCCCCCCGACCTGCACGTTCGGCCATCCGCGGGCTTTCTCCTAGGCTGCCGCCGGCCGACGGACGATCAGCGACAGGGGCACGCGGTGGCGGTACGGACCAACAGCGACGCAGGGCTGCTCGAGAAGCGCTTCGAGCTGCGGGGGCGCGGCACGTCGACACGCACCGAGGTGATGGCGGGCGTCACCACCTTCATGACGATGGCGTACATCCTGTTCGTCAACCCGCAGATCCTCGGCGGGGGCGATCCCGAGCTGTTCGCGCCGCTGCTGACCGTCACGGCGCTGGTCGCGGGGGTCATGACGATCGCGATGGGCGTGTTCTCCAACTACCCCTTCGCGATCGCCTCGGGCTTGGGACTGAACGCCGTGGTCGCCTTCCAGCTGGTCGGCGCCGAGGGGCTGACGCTGCCCGAGGCCATGGGCGTGGTCGTGGCCGAGGGGATCATCATCACCATCCTGGTGCTGACCGGCTTCCGTGAGGCGGTGCTCAACGCCATCCCGCTGGAGCTGAAGAAGGCGATCGGCGCCGGCATCGGGCTGTTCATCACGATCATCGGCTTCGCAAGCTCGGGCATCGTCATCCCCGGCCCGGGCGCCGGGGGGCCGGTCCTGGGTCGGGGCGAGGTCGACACCGCGAACATCGCTGTGTTCGTGGTGGGCTTGATGCTCACGGCCTTCCTGGTCGCCCGTCGCACCAAGGGGGCGTTGCTGTACGGGATCGTCGCGACGACCGTGCTGTCCATCGTGGTGAACGCAGCCGCCGGCGGGGCGCTGTGGGAGCACGTCGGTCCCGGCGTGGCGCGCATGCCGTCCGAGATCGTGGCGGCGCCGGACTTCTCGCTCGTCGGGCAGTTCTCGTTCGGCTTCTTCGCCAAGATGGGCTTCCTGGCAGCCGTCCTCGCCGTGTTCACGCTGATGCTGGCGGACTTCTTCGACACGATGGGCTCGGCGATCGCGCTGGGCGACGAGGGCAACTTCCTCGACGAGCAGCAACGGCTGCCGGGGATGAAGCGTGTGCTGATCGTCGACTCCGTCGCGGCCATCGCCGGCGGTGCGGCGTCGGCGTCGAGCGCAACCACGTACATCGAATCAGCCAGCGGGATCTCCGAGGGCGGCCGCACCGGGCTTGCCAGCGTCGTCACCGGGATCCTGTTCCTGCTCGCGCTGTTCTTCAGCCCGCTGGCGGGGATCATCCCGCCCGAAGCCACGGCGCCGGCGCTGATCCTGGTCGGGTTCTTCATGCTCTCGGTCGCGCGCGAGCTGCCCTGGGACGACTACCCCATCGCCATCCCGGCATTCCTGACGATGGTCGTCATGCCGTTCAACTACTCGATCACCGACGGGATCGGGTGGGGCTTCGTGTCGTACACCTTCATCCAGATCCTGCTCGGCCGGATCCGCGAGGTGCACTGGATGATGCTGCTGTCCAGCACCGCGTTCGTCATCTACTTCGCGATCGATCCGATCCGGCGTCTCGTCGGCATCCAGTAGCGCCCTCGGCGCCGCTGACGTGCTTGACTGGTGCACGTGAGCGGACCTGTGCCGGGCGCGTGCCCGAACTGCGGCGGCGGCGTTCCCCCTGAGGCGTCGTTCTGCCCCACCTGCAGCTACCCAGTGCGCAGCGCCGGCGGTCCGGACTGGGCGCCGGGCAACGCTCCCCCTCCGGGACAGGCCCCGCCCCCGGGGCAGGTCTCACCGCAGGAGAGCCGCAACTACGCGATGGCCGCGCACCTGACGGCGCTGGCGGGGGCCTTCGTCGGCGGCATCGCCTCCTTCGTGGGACCGCTGGTGATCTGGCTGATCCGCAAGGACAACGATGCCTTCGCCGCCGCCCACGCCCTCGAGGCGCTCAACTTCAACCTGACGCTGCTGATCCTCGGCTTTGCGGCGGTCCTGCTGGGGGTGCTCACCATCGGCATCGCGCTGCTGGTCATCGTCCCCGCAGCCCTGGTCATCGGGATCCTCTGGCTGGTGTGGACGATCCAGGGGTCGCTGGCGGCCTCTCGAGGGGAGCCCTACCGCTACCCAGTCTCCATCCGCATGGTGAGCTGAGGCCGGCGCCGGCAGGGCGCCGGCGGCGCCGCCCAACTGTGGTGTGTGGGTCTGGGTGAAATCACGAAGGGGTGGGTGGGTCCGAGTGCACGCTCGTGCTCTCGGACCCACACACCCGCGTCCGAGGGTTGTCCCCAGGCCAAAGAACTTGTCGCCATAACGCTGCGGCCGTCCGTGCCTACTACGGCCATGAGCGTCGCGACATTGCAGAAAGCTGTCATGCCCGAGGACGGGGTGTTCGTTCGCCGCGAGGCGCGCGGGCACGACGTCAGCAACTACCGCCTTCGCGCCCTGGAGGCGTCGGAGATCATCCGCAAGCTGCACCCCGAGACCTGGCAGTTCACGGCCGTGCCGGCGACGCAGCGATTGGCCGTCCGTGCCGCGGTGAAGGCGGCGGGAGGCCTGGCCTATGCCTCGCATGCGTCGGCCGCTTTCCTCTTGGGCTTGGAGGACAATCTGCGCGGCCGTCCCGAGATCACGTTGCGCTGCTCGGTGGCGCCGACGTTGAACGGCGTTCGGGTGCATCGCTCTCGCTCGCTGCCCGCGGAGGACGTGACCACGGTCACCGGTATTGCGACGACCGCGGGGCACCGAACCGTCGTCGACCTCGGCACGAGGGTCGAGCAGAACGAGCGCATCGAACTGGCCGACCGTGCCATTTGCGCCCAGGTCACCTCGCGCCCGTTGTTGCTCGAATGTGCACGCCGTCTGCAGTCCGGTCGCGCCGGCGTCGCGACGTTCGTGCGGATCACCGAGCCGGGCGCCGACGGCGTGTTCTGGTCCGCTCTGGAGCGGCTGTTCGGACAGCAGGTGCGCCACCACGCCCTCCCGGCGCCCCTGTTCAACGCGCCGCTACGGCACCGCGGCGACCTGTTTTACGTCGACGCGCTGTGGCCCGTGGAGTCGCTGGCCGTCGAGCTGCGCGGGCTGGCCTTCCACCGAACCCGCGAGCACCGCATCCGAGACGACCTTCGATCGAACGTCATGAGCGAGTGTGGCTTGCGGTCGCTGGTGTTCGGGTGGCGCGACGTGCGCGACGACTTCCGTACGGTGGCGGCAACCATCCGCCGCACGCTGTGTGCGTGAGGGTGCGCACAGGCGTTCATCCAGACCCACGCACCCAGGCGACATTTCACTGGGACCCACACACCACAGTTGGGGGGCGCCGGCGGCGGCCGGGGCGGGGTCAGGCCGGCGGGAGCTCGGAGCGGACGACCTCGGCCAGGCGCTCGGCGATCTGGGTGGCGCGCTGCTCGGTGTCGGCCTCGACCATGACCCGGACCAGCGGCTCGGTGCCCGAAGCCCGGACCAGCACCCGGCCGGCGCCGTCGAGCTCCTGCTCCTCGGCCGCGACGGCCTTCCACAGCCCGTCGGCGCCGTCGAGGGCTTCGCGCTCGACGCCGCGGACGTTGACCAGGACCTGCGGCAGCCGGCGCATCACGGTGGCGAGCTCGGCGAGGGACTTGCCGGCCGTGGCGACGGTGGCGAGCAGCTGGACGGCGGTCAGCACCCCGTCTCCCGTCGTGGAGTGGTCCAGCATGATGACGTGGCCGGACTGCTCGCCGCCGATCGGGTGGTTGCCGGCGCGCATCGCCTCCAAGACGTAGCGGTCCCCCACCTTCGTCTCGACGACGTCGATGCCCAGCCGCCCCATCGCCTGCTTGAAACCCATGTTCGTCATGACGGTCGTGACCACCGAGCGCAGCCCCCGTTGCGCCTGCTGCTGCTCGGCCAGGATCGCCAGGATCGTGTCGCCGTCGACGACCGCGCCGGTGTGGTCGGCGGCGATCAGTCGGTCGGCGTCGCCGTCGTGCGCCAGGCCCACGTCCGCGCCGTGCTCGACGACCGCACGGGCCACGACGTCCGGGTAGGTCGACCCGCAGCCGTCGTTGATGTTGGTGCCGTCCGGCTCGCAGTTGATCGTGACCACGTCGCAGCCCAACCCGCGCAGCAACGGCCCCGACACCGGCGCGGCGGAGCCGTTCGCGCAGTCCACGACCACCCGCAGACCGCGCAACGATCCGTTCACCGTGGCGGCCAGGTGCTCGACGTAGCGGTCACGCAGCTCTGGCCGCTGGCGCAGCCTCCCGATTGCGATCCCGGTCGGGCGGTCCTCGTCGAGACGTTGCAGCAGCTCCTCGACCCGCTCCTCCTCGGCGTCGGTCAGCTTGTAGCCGTCCGGGCCGAAGAACTTGATCCCGTTGTCGGCGACGGGATTGTGGCTGGCCGAGATCATCGCCCCCGACTGCGCCCCCAGCTCGACGGTGAGAAACGCCACCGCCGGCGTCGGGAGCACGCCCACGTCGGTGACGTCACCGCCCGCCGAGGTGATGCCGGCGACCAGCGCCGCTTCGAGCATCTCGCCCGAGGCACGGGGGTCGCGGCCCACGACGATGTGGGGGCGCGCGTGCCCCTCCTCCCGCAGCGTGCGGACGACCGCACGCCCCAGGCCGACGGTGAACTCCGGGGTCAGCTCCGTGTTGGCAACGCCCCGGATACCGTCAGTGCCGAACAGCCCCGCCACGGCGGCGTCCGGTGACTACCGCTTTGAGTACTGCGGCGCCTTGCGGGCCTTCTTCAGCCCGTACTTCTTGCGCTCGGTCTCGCGGGCGTCGCGGGTGAGCAGACCGGCACGCTTCAGCGGCGTGCGGCGCTCGGGGTCGTCGCCTTCCAACGCCCGGGCGATGCCGTGGCGCAGCGCGCCGGCCTGGCCGGCGACACCGCCGCCGTGCAGCCGGGCGACGACGTCGTACTGGTTCTCCGTCTCGGTGACGCGGAACGGCTCCAGCACGGCCGCCTGCAGCGTCTCGATCGGGAAGTAGTCCTGCAGCGGGCGGCCGTTGATCTTGAACTGGCCGGTTCCCGCCACGACGCGGACGCGTGCGACCGAGGTCTTGCGGCGTCCCGTGTAGATCTTGTCTGCCATCTGCTCTACCACTCCAGCGTCTTCGGCTGCTGCGCGGTGTGCGGGTGCTCGGCGCCCGCGTAGACCTTGAGCTTGCGCAGCTGCGACCGGCCGATCGAGTTCTTGGGAAGCATCCCCCGCACCGCCTGCTCGACGAGCCGCTCGGGGCGCTGCTCGAGCAGGTTGCCGAACGACACCGACTTCAGCCCGCCCGGGTATCCGGAGTGCCGGTGCGCCATCGACTGCTCGGCCTTCGCACCCGTCAGCCGCACGCCGGCGGCGTTGATCACGATGACGTGGTCGCCCATGTCCATGTGCGGCGCGAAGGTCGGCTTGTGCTTCCCGCGCAGGATGTGCGCGACACGGGTGGCGAGGCGCCCCAGAACCATGTCCTGGGCGTCGACGACGTACCACTGGCGGTCGACGTCGCTGGGGCGGGGCGAAAACGTGCGCATGAGGTCTCAGTCCGAGGGTTGGTCGTGCGTTGAGGTCAACGGGCGGGAGATGGGCACGAGGACGCGCCACGGCTTCACCGCACGAATGGCTAGGGTACGCCGTCGGCTACGGGCCAGCAAGGTAACGACCGGACGAGGAGCCCTGACGTGCACGAGGTCGACGCAGTCATCACCCACCGCATGGAGACCGTCAACGGGATTGGCCTGCACTGGGTGGAGGCCGGCGACGGCCCGCTGGTCGTGCTGCTGCACGGTTTTCCGGAGTTCTGGTACTCCTGGCGCCACCAGATCCCCGCCCTGGCCCAGGCGGGCTACCGCGTCGTCGCACCAGACATGCGCGGCTACAACGAGTCGGACAAGCCCACCGGATACGACGCGTACACCAACCGTCCGCTGACTGGCGACGTCGCCGACCTCATCCGGGTCTGCGGGGAGCAGCGGGCCACCATCGTCGGGCACGACTGGGGCGGGTGGGTCGCATGGATGACCGCGATCCTCCATCCCGAGGTGGTCGACCGGCTGGTGTCGCTGAACATCCCGCACCCGCGCAAGTTCAGCAAGATCACCGAGCATCCGACCCAGCTGATCCGGTCGTCGTACATCGGGTTCTTCCAGCTGCCGGATCTTCCCGAGCTGGCGCTGAGCGCCGGCGGCTACGCGGGGCTGAAGCGGGTGCTGCGCGCCGGGACCGCGAACAAGGACGCCTTCACCGACGCCGACCTCGACCGCTACGTCGAAGCGTTCTCGCGCCCCGGGGCGCTGACCAGCGCGCTGGCCTACTACCGTGCCGCCGGCCGCCGGGTGCTGGGGCTGTCCCGCAAGCCGCCGCGCACGCCCGACATGCCGGAGGCACCGCGGCGCAGCTCGACGGTCCACGCGCCCACCATGGTGATCTGGGGGCCGGAGGATCCCGTGTTCAACCGGGACCTGGCCGACCCTGGCGACGCCGTCCCGGACCGGCGCGTGGAGATCATCGAGGGCGCCGGCCACTTCGTGCAGTCCGAGGCGCCGGACCGCGTCAACGAGCTGCTGCTGGACTTCCTGCCGGCGCCTACTCGACGATGAGCTCCCCAGTCATCTGCCCGGGGTGGAAGCGGCAGATGAACTCGTAGGTTCCCGGATCCGGCGCGGAGAACGTCGCCACGCCCACACCGGCCGGTTCGACCGTCACGTCCACGGCCAGGTCCTCCACGGTGAACGTGTGGCTCACCTGTCCGCTGTTGCGCAGCTGCAAGGCGACGTCGGCACCCGAGGGGACGGACACCCCCGCCGGCTCGAAGGCGAAGTCGCGCATCTGCACGACCGCCTCGCCACCGCCGGGTGTCTGCGGGGGTGAAGCGGGCACGTCGTCCGCCGGTCCCTCGGGACCGGGCACCTCCACCTCGCCGGGGCCGCAGGCGGCCAGCAGGCCGGCGATGACGATCGCCCACACGCCCACGTTGCTCATGGCGCCTCCTCAGTAGCGCACGCCCACCAGGGTCAGCCCGTGCGGGGGGGCCACCGGGCCGGCGACGGAACGGTCGCGGGCCGCCAGGACAT